>JBMOHG010000387.1:0-3380 GCA_049317965.1 Paludibacter sp. | reverse complement strand
AAAAATCATCAGAAGAGCTGTTTTCAACTTTAGGGGAAGCAAAAATTAGTACTGATGGTCTTTTTATTAATGCTGATTCTGGTTTTGATTCTAAGGATTTTCAGTCGATTTGTCAAAAATGGGGAGTAATTCCCAATGTTGCCTTCAATCCATCATTTCCTAAACTACTCTAACGTAGCCTTCACTTTGATAAAACTTTTCTCAAGTTTCATCATTTCGGCTGACATAAACTGATAAAATTCCATCCATTGAATGCGGCGGTGTAAATCAATTCCGGTTTTACTCGTATAAATCCGACAAACCTCTGTACCACAATCGCGAATGTATGCAAAATCCCAAATCAACCCATTTGGGAATTGCTTTTCCATTATGGTTTTATATTGTTCAAATTGTTCGTATTTTTCTAATCTAAGCGATGAATTTGAATGGTTTAACTCCAGAATTACATAAGCTCCTTCACGTGTAGCATCAAATTTCAATTCTACACCTTTCATTTTGGTGTTGTAAAGCATAAACTTACTTTTGCGCCGCTTCAACTCAGGAATTTGGCTACAATATACACCAAAGCCTTCCCAAAATTCTTTCTTTAACTGCTTTACTTCTTCTTTTGAATACATACTTTTTTTATTTCACAATCTTATAAACACTTCCCGGCAAGCACTTTACAATGCCTTTAAATTCCATTTCGAGTAGCATTGATGAAATTTTACTTGCAGGTTTCGACAAAATAATGGCCAATTCGTTCATCTGAATTCCATCTGAATTTTGCCGAAGTATGGATACAATTTCTTGTTCTTCGTCAGAAAGTTCCAGAAATAAAGCTGTTTGTATCGTTTGAGTATTTATTAAGTCTTGTTTTTCCCAACTCATGAATTTACATAAATCTTCAGCCGATTCAATCAAAGATGCTTTATTGGATTTAATCAACGCATTACAACCCGCGGACCATTCGTCGTTTACCCGACCGGGGAAAGCGAAAACATCACGATTATAATCATTTGCAATTTCCGCAGTGATCAACGCACCTCCTCTGGAAGCTGATTCAACAACAATTATTGCATCGCAAAGTCCTGCAATAATTCTATTTCGTTGAACAAAATTAGGTCGATCAGGATTTGTTTTACTAAGATACTCTGTTAAAAGCGCACCGTTAGGCATCATTTTTACAGCGGTTGGCCTATGAGCGGCGGGATAAATTCTATCCAAACCGTGTCCAATCACACCTATTGTTGGAAGACCTGCATCTAATGCCGATTTGTGTGCACAAATATCAATACCATAAGCCAATCCACTGACAATAATAGTATTAAGTTGTGTGTTTGCCAGATCAAATATCAGTTTTCTGCAATTTTCTTTACCACTTTCTGTTGCATTTCTGGTGCCAACAATGCCAACAAATTTGCCATTATTAAAGTCACAATTACCTTTACTGAAAATCATTATTGGCGAATCGGCACACTCTTTCAATCGGTATGGATAATCGCGATCGGTATAATAAAAAGTATTAATCTTGTTTTTTTGAATAAATTCAATTTCTTCCTCAGCACGAATCAATACGTTTTGAGAAACGATTTCAGTAGAAAGAATTTCTCCAATTCCGGGAATTTTGGCCAAGGCACTTTGCTTTTCTTTGAAAACGCCCTCAACACTTCCAACATAAGCTATCAGACTCTTAGCCAGATTATTGCCAATACCTTTGATAAGTGTAATCCCGATTTTATATTTAAGAAGTTCGTCGTTCATGGTTTAGATTTTATTGTTGGTGGGATTGAAAAATAATAGAAATTGAAAACAAACATTTCAAACTTTAATCCATTTATTTTTAGTAAAATATATTATTAACCAACCAAAAAGCACACCAGAAATATTGAACATAAAATCAATCCAGCTACCGGTACGAGGTGCAAAAAAAGATGATTGCATAATTTCAATAATGCCACCAAATATTATTGGAAATATAACACACTGGTAAACAAAAGTCCTGAAATTTATGTTGTTTTTATTGTAACGGAAAAAATCAAACATCAAAATAAATGTAAATGAAGCATACATCAGAAAATGAACTATTTTATCCAAATTTACAATTTCAAAAGTGGGGATTTTTTTGAAAGTAGAAGGTGGTGCAAACGACAAATAGAGAATGATAATTGCTATCGCTATTGATTTCCAATATAATCGTAAAAATTTAATTATAAACATGGTCAAATTTTAAACCGTAAATATTAATTTTGCTATCCGCTTTTGTTCAGGATTTACCTAAAGTTTCATCTAATTACCAAAATCATAGAAATGAATAATTATCTTTGCAAAGGTAAAATTTTACATTCAAAATAAAGAATTTCAAATAAAAATATATTGAATTATGAAAAAAACAACCTCTCTTATTTTATTAGCAATTCTATTGGCCTCATGTTCAAGTGTATTGCTAACTGGCCGTAAACAATTATTGTTGGTGTCGGATGCCGAAGTATTAACATCCAGTTTTCAAAGTTATAAACAATTTATCGATTCGGTGCCAGCTTCAAAGGACAAAGTGAATACCGCTTTAGTAAAAAAAGTGGGAAAAAGCATGTCCATGGTTGTTGAGAACTATTTGAAATCCAATGGACTGGAAGCTGAAATTGCCAATTTCGCATGGGAATTTAATCTTGTAAAAGATACCTCGGTTAATGCATTTTGCATGCCAGGTGGAAAAGTTGTTGTTTTTGAAGGCATTCTGCCTATAACCAAAAATGAAACCGGATTGGCTGTAGTAATGGGTCACGAAATTGCACATGCCATCGCCAAACATAGCAACGAGCGCATGAGCCAGCAAATGCTTTTGCAATATGGTGCTTCAATTACTGATATATTATTGGTAGATAAACCTGCAGCAACACGTACTACAATAAATACTATTTATGGTATTGGAGCTCAATATGGAGTTATGTTACCATATTCGCGCAAACATGAATACGAAGCCGACCGACTTGGATTGATTTTTTTGGCAATGGCAGGTTACAATCCAAATGAGTCAATTTCATTTTGGGAAAGAATGGCTGCTAAAGGCTCGAATGCCCCACTTGAATTTATGAGTACACACCCTTCGGATGCAAACAGAATTGCAAAACTAAAAGAACTATTACCGGAAGCAATGCAATATTATAAAAAATAGATTTCAACCTCTAAAACATTAAAAAACCTTCATTCATAATTTTGAGTGAAGGTTTTTTTCATTTCAGTTGAGAACTAAATGCCTAAAGTTTCTCGCCATAAGCTAAATCGCCCGCATCACCTAGTCCGGGAATAATATATGAATGTTCATTCAAATCAGGGTCAATTGCAGCTGCCCAAACCGTAGTTTTGGCTTCAGGAAAATGACTCGCCACATAATCTATTGC
>JBMOHG010000386.1:0-3382 GCA_049317965.1 Paludibacter sp. | reverse complement strand
TGGGGTGCAGCTCAGCCTGCAATAAATGCATGGGAAAGCCGCAAGAATGAAATGGATAAATCAGTTCCTACAAAATTCTTATGTGTGGATATGATGGGCGTTTACGAAAGTCCTTCGGGCAGTAAAGGAAAAGCAGAAGACCCAAGGATTGAACGACTTATGACACCACGCGTTGGTCCAACCAACGATCCATCAAATAAATTTCGCTATTTGGAAACGAATATTGGCATTGGTGTTTCGTATAAGGAGGTAAATTATCCCGATTTATTTACATCCGTTTTTACAAAAAACACAGGTTTTGTATCGTTGATGCTTACTGAGGAATTGATGTTGATGAAAGCTGAAGCAATGTATTGGAAGGGCGACAAAGCTGGTGCGTTAGATGTAATGAAAGCGGCTGTGGATGTGAATATTGCCCGACATAAACCGACTGATGCAGTAGCTTATAATATTTATGTTGGCAAATTTAAAGCGATGGCAAAATACTTTCCAACGCTTACCAACTTTAATATAGGTCATATTATGCGGCACAAATATATTTGTATGTTTTTGCAACCGGAGCAGTGGACTGATATGCGACGTTACAACTATAGTAGTGACAAAGATGGAAATGGTATAACTTACGATGGTGCTGTTATTTATCCGGGATTGAAACGACCTTACAATTTGTACGAAGCTTATTGGACTTCTGAGAAAAAAACGGATGGTTCAGTAAAACAAGTTTGGATTCAACGATTGAATTATGACCCCGAAACAGAAGAAAAGTATAACAAAGGTGAGTTAGAGCGCCTTGGAGCCTTCAGAAATGCCGATTGGTTGAAAAAACCTATGATTTGGGCGGTTTATAATGAAGCAAAAAAATAATTCATAATTATTTAGAAATATGAAAAAGACATTCGATATTAAATTATTGTTTTTTATCTCGATAGCCTCACTGCTAGTCAGTTGCGAAATAAATGACCCTGTTGATAATGTAGTAAGGGTAGGACAGGTAGCACCACATGTTTATTGGGAATTGCCAACAAGCAGTGTTACGGCAGGTGCTTCTGTACCATTTTATGCTCAATACTATACAATTGGGGATGCTAAAATCGATCATTTGGAAGTATGGTACGATGTGAATGAAAATATTCAACGATTGGTAAGTTGTCCACTTGTTACTACCTTCAAGTATTCTATAAGTTCAAGCAATACAACGCTTTCGCGTGAATTTCAAAAAATAGAATCTTTCACGCATTCCGAAAAATATTGGCTTAGTGCCAAAAGAGCTTTTATTCTCGACACAGCTTTTCAGACAAGTAAAACATTGAGAACTGTGGAATGGAAAGAAGTGAAGGAATTTGATGAAACAAAGTTCAATGCTTATTTTTCGACAACTTATGCTCAGCAATTTAAAGACAGCATGTACAAATTATTAAAAGTTGCCGACTTTAGAAAAATTCTGGTATCATTAAATAAAATGACTGATGCAGAGTTTATTACATTTACCGATTCTGTGAAAAATGAGAATACTGGTAGTTATGATAAATTTATCATTGAAACCAAAAAAGCAGAATTAAAAGCAAAATACGATGCCATACTTTTCAAAGAATTGATTTATGATTCAAGTGCTCAGATTTATAAAGTAGAATATACAAAAAATTATAAGTTAAGTGCTCGTTTTAAAGCAATTGATAATAATCAGGTGGTTGGAGTTTCAGATAAAAAAGAAATAGATTTAAGATAATTGAATTATGAAAACAAGAAAACTTATATTGCCAATTGTTTTATTATTCCTCGTTTTTTTATCGGGTTGCGTGGTGAATGAACCTTTAATAGAGAATTTTCCAAACGAAAGAATTTCATTTAGCTATGCGGTGGATGGTAATTTTGCGCTCGATTATTTAGTGGGCTCAACTATTCAGTTTACCGATATTTCGGAATTAAAAGGAACTACAACCTGGGATTTTGGAGATAATACACCCACATTTACAGGTGTTAATCCAACGCACAAATATCAGGTAGCAGGAACTTATTTTGTAACACTTACAATCGAAGGTCTTGGGTCTGTAAAAAAGAAAATACTAATCAGTGATATTTTCCCTACTATCAAACTTGCTCCATTTGCAGGTGGACTTTGCGAAGTAAAAACTACTTCAGTTCAATTTACAGTTGAAATTCCAAATCCACAAAGCTTAACTTTGGAGTATAAATGGATTTTCCCTGCCGGAACAGTAGATATAAATGGTGCACCTATTGCTGAAAGTACTCTAGCTAATCCGGGAGCAGTAAGGTTTATGAGTGTTGGCTCACAAAAAGTGAGATTGCTAACCACCTTGGGTGGCAGAGCGTTGGAAGAAAGTTATATCAATGTGCAAGTAGGTTATAGTTTAGCTGCTAAAACAATTTATTATGCTGTGAAAGGTGGAAATATTATGGCATTAAAACTCATTAATAGTTTACCTGCCGATATTAAAAATGCTCCTTTTGATTTGGGGGTAAAGTCCGGTCAACATGCATTTAATATTTTGTTTAATGATACTTCATTGTATGTATTAGATGCAGGAAAACAGTTTAATTACATCAACGATTTGGATGCAAACTTAGGAGATGGAAAGATTTCAGTCATTTCGAAAGATGGATCTGTAGTTGAAACCATGACATCCAACGTAGGTGGTACAGCTTTCAACGATCCTTTCTGGGGTTATATTGAACCAAGTGAAAAAACGCTCTATTTTACGGATAGAAATACCGGAATCAGGAAAATTACTCTTGATAAACGTAATCAAACGTTGAGTCCACTCGACCCTTATTGGGTTCAAAACGACCGTTTAGGATATTACAACAATGGTTGGGGATATGGTGCGATGAACACTAATTTTGCCAAAGTAAATGGTGTTTGGTGGTGGGGTAAAACTTATGCCGGTGTTGGTATTTTCAGATTTAAAGACACAGATATATCCAGTACAGCTATTGCTGCAGGAATTCAACCTACTTCGGGTATATTATTACCAGATATTTATGTGAAATCTTTTGTGGTAGATGTGCCACGTGGATTTGTATATTTTACAGTAAATGATGCTGCTGTAGCAGGTTTCTATAAAATTCCGCTGGCTGATATTGGAACAATTAAGACATTTGATGATTTAAAAGTAACCGGTCGTTTGATTCAAAGTTTAGCACCGGATGGCGAAGGTTCTTCGGGTGAGTACGTTTATATCAGTCAGTTGACTCTTGATGCGGAGGATGGTTCGGTTTATTTCGGCTATAGAACCGGCGATGCTACTAAAGTTCCATCAGGTCTGAAACGTTATAATCCGGCTACTAATAAAGTGGAAAGTGTTATTGATGGTGTTGAAATTTACGGTGTTACTATTAATAATACAAAATCGAAATTGTTTTA
>JBMOHG010000385.1:0-3406 GCA_049317965.1 Paludibacter sp. | reverse complement strand
ATAAATTATAATTCAATACTATATAATTGTTATTTCTTTTCGTTAACTTTAGAATTTGCAATATCACGCATCGAACAAGTTCCATTTAATACTGCATTGGGTTCAACCATTAGAACTTTTGTTTTAACATCGCCATTAATTAAAGCTGTAGCACGTAACGAAAGCGTTTCTGAAACATTAATATCACCTTCTACTGTACCAATTATTTCGGCATTTACACAAGTTAATGGGCCTTTCAAAAATCCTTTTTGACCAATAACAACTTTTCCATTGCTTGTAATTACACCATCAACTTCTCCATCGATTCTAAAATCTCCTTCGGCATAAATTGTCCCAACAATCTTAGTTCCCTTAGTAAGTGCATTATACATTGCACCTGTATTATTCACAACTTCATTTGCCATAAAAAAAACTATTTATAATTTTGAAAGTTCAAAAATACGGCTTTTATTTTGAATAAAAAAACCATTCATAAAAAAACAAAAAATATTTAACTTAGTACTTTTAAACCAATTAATAGCTATTTTTTTATTTTGTTCCAGAATACTAATTATGTGAAAATAAATCCTTACTTTTGTTTAGAATTTTGTTAAGCTCCAATTATGCAGATAAAACTATTTCAAAATACAGAAATTGACCGTAAGCATTGGGACAAATGTATCAAACAGTCTAACAATCAATTATCTTACGCATATACCTGGTATCTGGATATAGTTTCGCCCAACTGGGAGGCTTTAATCAGCGAGAATTATGAATATGTAATGCCGTTACCTTCAAAACGAAAATATGGTATACCTTATTTAGTACAACCAATTCTCACACAGCAATTAGGTGTTTTTTCAAAAGAAGAAATAAACGAAGAGATCATAAATGAGTTTATCAAACTGCTTCCTTCATTAAGTTACGAGTTAAATTTGAATGATCAGAATATTCATTCTAATGCTGTTGCATATCCAAATTACATTTTAAATTTGAATTTTACATACCAACAAATTTCTTCGCATTATACAAAAAACACACAACGGAATATTGACAAATCCTCAAAATTAGATTTAAAAATCAAAAAAAATATTCCCCTTGAAGAATTTATTTTCTTTTATTACTCTGTAAATAAGAACTTTGAATCTCCACAACAATCTATTATCGAAAAACTTATTGATAAAGGGATTACAGAAAAATTAATGACCCTTTATGGTGTGTATAATAATGAAAAAACACTAATCGCAGCCCTTTGTATTTTACATTCCAATCAACGGCTAACTTATCTGTTGCCTATTTCAAGTGCTGAAGGAAAATCATCGTCGGCAATGTTTCTGTTGATTGACAAAATAATTCAGAATAATGCTGAAAAAGAAATTATTTTTGATTTTGAAGGTTCAAGTATTGAAGGAATTGCCCGTTTTTATAAGGGATTTGGTGCGAAAAATAAACCTTATTATATACTAAAACGGTTTCGTCCCTCGTTTTTAATAAGCAAAATGAATAGAAAAAAATGAAAGTTCTTTTTATTTCCCAATGGTATCCAAATTGTTACGACCCAATGGCTGGTTTGTTTGTTCAAAAACATGCCGAAGCTGTGTCACTTTTTGCAGATGTAGCTTTGATTTATGTTCATCCGGACGAAAAACTTTCAAAACTGGAAATCCAAGTTACTTCAGAAAATGGATTTAAAGAAATAAGGGTTTATTATCCAGCTGTAGGAAAATCATTTATTTCCAGAAGTTTAAGGCAATTTCAATATCTCAAAGCTTATAAATCTGGTTTCGAATTTTTATTAAAAACATGGGGGAAACCCGATATAATTCAAGCGAATGTATTTACCCGTACAGCAATAATTGCTTTAATAATCAAGTTAATATATAAAATTCCATATTTGGTAATTGAACATTGGACACGATATTTTAGAGAAAAAACGTTTCGAAATATATGTCATAAGAAATTTTCAATTTGTGCTGCAAAATTTGCTTCTGCTGTCATGCCGGTAACCTATCATTTGAAAACAAATATGGAACGGCATGGTATGATAAATACTAATTATCAGGTAATTAATAATGTTGTAGATGATATTTATTTTGAGAAATTAGTAATTCCTGATTCTAAAAAAATACGTATTCTAAATGTTACATGTTTTGATGATGCTCAAAAAAATTTAAGTGGATTATTGAATGTAATTCATTCTCTTTCAGAAAGAAGAAAGGATTTTGAGATATATTTAGTTGGTGATGGAGTTGATTTTGAAAAGATTAAAGCGTTGTCAATATCTTTAAATTTATACAATTCGGTTGTCTTTTTTACTGGAATGCTTACTGGTAAAACATTAGTTGAAATGTATCAACATAGTAATTTTACTGTTTTATTTTCGAATTACGAGAATATTCCAGTTGTAATTTCTGAAAGTTTGGTATGCGGACTTCCAGTAGTAACTACCAATGTGGGTGGAATTTCAGAACATATCGACTTATCGAATGGTTTATTGTTGGAAGCTAAAGATGAAAAAGCACTTTTTACAGCTTTAGATTATATGCTTGATCACTACAAAGAATATAATTCAGTAGAAATAAAACAAAAAGCAGAACAAAAATATAGCTACCATTCGGTAGGAAAGAAATTATTTTCCATTTATTCAACAGTATTGAAAAATGACCAATAAACAGCGAATCAAGACAATATACGATATTTTACGCAAAATTATCAAGAAACCCGCTTCCATCTTTCTGGTTTTAAAGGATGAAACTGAGTTTGAACAAAATCTATTAAATAAATATGGTATAACTAAATTACCAACGGCAGATATTAATCAATTTCTATCGAAAGGCAAAGAATCTATTGACCATTATACTTTTTTGGATGGTTCTTCGATGATTACCGATTTGGCTTTGCTGAAATCGATTGCCAAATCAATTCCAAATTGTGAGTATTTAGAAATTGGAACATGGCGAGGTGAAAGTATTATGAACGTGGCTGAAAACGCTGCTCATTGTACATCCGTAAATTTATCGCCGGATGATATTATTGCTTTGGGTTTAGATGCAAAATACGCTCAATTACATGCTTGTCTGATTAAAAACCAACCAAATATTAAAACTGTTCACGCCAATTCGATGCATTTTGATTTTGCGTCGCTCAACCAAAAATTTGATTTAATATTTATTGATGGTGATCATTCTTACGAAGGTGTAAAATCTGACACATCAAAGGTTTACGATTTACTTAGAGATGAAAACTCAATCATTGTTTGGCATGATTACGGTTATAATCCCGAAGTAACAAGACATTCGGTTATGGCTGCCATTCTGGATGGTCTACCTTCAGAAGCCCACCAGTATTTATACCATGTTTCGAATACGATTTGTGCAATATATACCAAACGGAAAATAGAAGCCAGCATTCAAGATTCTCCGGTTAA
>JBMOHG010000384.1:0-3407 GCA_049317965.1 Paludibacter sp. | reverse complement strand
TCTTTTAGCCATTTTTGGGCGGGTTGGTAACCGCCAATATAGAAGTTCCAAGCTAGTTCGGGAACATTGTCGAAATACTGTGTTTCGTTTATGTAAACCCGTCCAAGACCTAACAGGTTTTGAAAACCTGTTAGGTCTGAACCACGAAATATTGGTTTTACTACAACATTATCTCCACCTATCGGATATTGTGTAATGTACTTTTCAACGGTTGGCGATTCTAATAAATGTATTTGGCGTAATTCGCCACCTAATTTTACCAACTGCCAAAATACTGAGACGCCGCATGCGACGTCTCTACGCGGATACGGCACACGTGGAAAATCAATCTTCAGAAATTCTTTGTACTTCTCACGGTATGTTGGCGAATGCAAAACTGCATAGATATAATCCAATATATCAATGGGTGCAAATTCTTGTCCCCCTCCTTCGGAGGGGCTAGGGGAGGTCTCTTTCTCCGTCACAAACCTCAACCCCAATTTCTCAGCAATCTGATTTACGATTTCTGCATTTAGGTTTGGTGTTCTGACCTCCCCCAACCCCTCCAAAGGAGGGGAGTAAGACCCGCTACCAATTGTTTGTTGTGCGTTTTGTTCAGGGTAAAGATATAGTGGAAATAGATTCACACCACCACGCCTGAATATATTTGCATCAACAGGACTTCTTGAAACTGTTGTTAGACACCATTCAATATCTCCAATGGCTAAACCTTGTCTTCCAATTCCAAGTAGAATGTTTTCTTTATTTTTGGAATGAATTAATAATTCTTTTCTAGGTCTATCAACAACTATTTTATCAAAATATATGTATTTTGAATCAAATGGTCTGTATCCACAACTAATGATTTCATTAATTAAATCAGCTTTTAAAAGTACTTCTTGAGCTTTTCTTATATTAAAATCAGTAGATGATTTTATGCAATATTCATTTTCAATTTCAAATTCTGAGTTTTTATTCTGTGAGAATTCAAACAGTTTTTTTGCTAATGCATTCTTACTATCATCTATACAAAATTCATCTCTATGAGTTTGAAATCCCATAACATTGATTTTGAATAATTCAATTGGATTAATTCCGTTGTTATATTTTAAAAGCTCTGTTTCATCTATTTTTTTAAATAAAAAACTACTTTTAAATGGTGTAAAGTTATCGAATTTAATCGTCTCTATGGAGTTTTCTAAAAGAAAATCATATTTCAATTCTCTTTTGCCAAACAAGTCATAATGAAAAACTTGTCCTAATTCATTTGGTTTTTTCTTGCCAGTTTTGATAAAGAAATTTATTGAAACGCCTTGCTCAATATCAAACACATTTACATCGGCGCTTCCATCAGGAGCAGTTTCCTTTTTTTTACTGTTTCCATGTAAATCTATTGTATAAATCTTATCAAAGGTTTTCAACAAGTTCCACCGCATTCCCCTGAAAGTTGGATTGTCTAAAAAACCATGAGGATTGATAAATGCCAACACTCCACTTCCGTTTTTTTCAATAAAATGTTGTCCATAACGAATAAATTTCACATAATCGTCATTTATAAATTTTGAGTTTTGTTCTTTCAGTTTTTCCTTTCCGCCCGGTTCTTTTTTGTAATCTTCCATAAGCTTCATTATCCATTCACCTTTATTGGCACTTTCGCCACTATACGGCGGATTTCCCATCACTATCATAACCGGCACATCGCGTTTTATGCGGTTGGCTTCGTTGGCTTCGTTGCTTAGCCAATTAGCAAATAGCGTTCCTGTGTCGGGATGACTTTCTTCCAAGCTATTTGTCAGATAGATTTTCAACCGTTGGTCTCTGGTGGATACAAATCCGGTTTCTTTGAGTAGTAAATCTATTTGCAAATGTGCCATGGCATAACTTGCCATCAGTAACTCAAAACCAATAAGACGAGGCAGCAAATGATTTTCGACATAACTGCTCCAGATGCCTTGTTGTCCTTCGAACTTTTTATAAATTTCTTTAATCACTTCGGCAATGTAGGTGGCTGTGCCTGTGGCAGGGTCGAGCATCTGAACGCGATGAACTTCCTGTTCGACCATTTTGCCTTGAAGGTTTACCTTAATTTTAATTTTGCTTGCATCGGCAATGCCTTGTGGTAAATCAAACTCCGTTTTAAGTATCTCATCAATAGCCCTCACCTGAAAACTAACTACAGGATGTGGAGTGTACCACACACCTCGCGCTTTGCGGAGTTTGGGGTCATACTCACTCAGAAAAGTTTCGTAAAAATGGATAATCGGATTTTCAGTTTTTGTGCTTTTGCCATAGTTTTTTAGGATTTCTTCCACGTTGCAAGCCAGAAATATATTTACCAAGTCGTCAACAATCCATTTTATACGGTCGTCAATATCTGGTCCGGCAATATAACCAAATAGTTTACGCAAAAAAGGGTTTGATTTGGGAATCAATTCGGCTGCTTCTTGTCGGCTAAAGGTAGGTAAAGTTGAATCGTGAAGTCGGGCGGCAAACATACCATAAGCAATGGTTTGAGCATACACATCGGCAAAACCTTTCGGTGTAATGTCGTGAATAAGAATATCTTTGAAAGCCTTCATCTGGTCTTTCAGCGTGCTATCCTCGTGCTTGTCTTCATCTCTGGTTAACGCTTTTTCAATCACTTCCGACAGTAAACGCGCCTTGCCAGCCATCATTTCTGCCAATTTCTTCGAACTCTTTATTGTCTGCCCATGATGCGAACAAAAATCTTTTATGAAGTTCTCGAAACTTGCGAAATTTTCAACAAGGGGTTGCAACCCCTTGTTAGTAATTTCAGCAATAGTAATTTTAGTTACAAACTCTCCCTCACGATATAGTATAAAAGTGAGATAGTCGGTAAAAATCAGATTGCCGAGCGAAGCTTTGTAGCGGTCGAATTGTTCTTTATTTCCCGTTTTCTTTAGTCCTTCAAGGTCGCGGTCGCCAATATCTTTTGCTTCGATAAATCCAACGGGAATATCTTTCAGGGTCAAAATATAGTCGGGTGCGCCACACTTTTGACGTTTTGGTTCGTTGGTTGCTCTAATTTTCGGAACTAAACTTTCGATAAGTTGTTGTAAGTCGCCTCGAAAAGTATGTTCGGTAGCGTTTCCAAGTTTGTAACGTTGGTTTATATTGTCGATATATTGGTCTAAAGTCATGGTATTATATTTTGGTTGTTTTTTGACCCCGCAAGCCCCCCGACCTCACCCCAACCCTCTCCAAATGGAGAAGGAGTAAGAGGGGGCTTCAGACGTAGTTTCTATGTTTTCCAATTAAATGCTGCGTCTTAGAATCCGCCAGCTGTCGGAGCAGGGGGTCATAAGATACTGCGTCTTAATACTCCCCTTTAGGGGTTGGGGGCATCTCCTTCTATTTCGCTTTCACCTTCACACCTATTGCTTCCAATGCCTGATTGCCGGCAAGGA
>JBMOHG010000383.1:0-3408 GCA_049317965.1 Paludibacter sp. | reverse complement strand
TCTAAATATGGAAAACCGGAAACAAAGTATTTTAGTTGTTCTTCAATTTGTTGAACTGAAATTCCACGTTTGTTTAAAATAATTTCATCGTTTTTTGTTAGCATTGTATTTGTTTTATATGTGTTATAATTGTTTTACAAAAGATTATATTTTTTCTTGGGACATGAAAAAACGTATATTCAATCGTTTTTAACTTTATATTATCCAATTAATTTTCACCCAATTGTTTCTTCAATAAAGAAATGTCTTTTTTTCTTTGGGTCAACTCGCTAATATATTCTGATGTTCTGACAAATGAATCCAAATCTACAAAATTCAGTTTTCCTAACGAGTAATATGAATGAGTTGCATATTCTAAGGCTTTTTCAATATCACCTAAAATTTCGTACGAAATTGCAATATTATTTGCTGCCTGAGCCTGAATCCAAACACTTTTGCTTTTATTTAATGCCTTTTCCCAAATTAAAATTGCTGATTTCCAGTTTTTTACATAGACGGAATCCATGCCTTGTTTCATTAATTTATTGTCTGGATTGTAGAAATATCTGTCCACTTTCTCCCAATATGGCACAAAACGATTCACTGATTTTTGTCCTACATTTAAAGCGGCATCTATTAATGCATCATCTCTTTTTGGTAATTCGCTAATTGTTTTTCTTCTGGAATATGACTCTGATTCCCAATAAACCGTATCTTTAAATTGCAACGGGATGTATGCTGTTTTATTTGGATAATGCACACTCCAAAAAGTTTCACATCTGACTTCTAAGGTAGCTAAATAAGTGCTTGATTCGTTCAGATAATATTCCGAAATCTCATCATTCACTGTTATTTTATCTAATGAAATTACCACATCCGACTGATATGTTTTGCACAGATCCGTAATTTTCTCTGAACTCAATTGATTTACAATACTAAAATTGTTTTCTGGATTCACACTTTTTGGACTAATTTGTACCGAGCCAAAAAAGTTTTTGCTCTCCAGATCTTCTTTCAATGCTCCAAGACAAAATATCGATAAACTGTCGGAACTAACTAAAATATTTCTAGGCATTTCGTTTAATAATCGGCTAGTATGACCAATTTCAGGCGGTTGAACTATAGTATTATTAACGATTAGCAAATTACTTGCTTCAGGTGCAAATGCAACTTTTGCAGGCCTAAGTACATCCAGACTTGTAAACAATAAATTTGTACAAGATGAAAGGAAAACAGCTCCAAAAGCCAAAGTGATGATTTTTAGTTTATATGTTTTCATTTTTTATTTAATAGTTCTCTTAGTTTTCGTTTCTAAATTGCACATTATGAATTAATTATCATACCATCATACGCCAATTGAATGTTATTTGGCAATATATCATTTATTTCATCATGCAATCCTAAATCGTGACTGATATGTGTAAAATATGTTTTCTTTGCAGCAATTTTTGCAGCAATTTCTAATGCTTCGCTCAACGATAAATGAGAAATATGTTCGTTAATTCTAAGTGCGTTTAATACTAAAACATCTAAGTTTTGAAGTTGTTCAATTGCTTTGTCATCAATTGTTTTTACATCTGTAAGGTAAGCAATATTGTTAATTCTGAACCCTAAAATCGGTAATTTTGCATGCATAATTCTAATGGGTTGAATCGTTGTATTTTCAATCTCAAATGGGTTCTCGTCAATTTCGTGTAAATGAATTGTTGGAACTCCCGGATAACGATTATCACCAAAACAATAAGGCATATTCCTTTTTACAACATGAATAACCCTTTTTTCTGCATATAGCTGAGCCTCACCCAAAGGGCGAACGTCATCTAAACCACCTACATGGTCATAATGATCATGGGTTAATAATATCCCTGTCAGTTTATAAATTTTATTTGATATTAATTGCTGCCGAAGATCAGGTCCACAATCAATCATTATACGTGTCAATCCATTTGTAATCAACACCGAAGCACGTAAGCGCTTGTTTTTTATATTGCTCGAAGTGCATGTCCTACAATTACATCCAATTTGAGGTACACCTGTTGACGTTCCTGTACCAAGAAATAATAACTCCATTCTATATAATTACGAATCAATATCTATTTATATTTTCATTCTAATTCTCCATTCCTGTGGATAAAGATTGTTACATCGGTTTCCAACATTTTTTACCCAACCCAAAGCTTGTTCTTTATACGTTATTAGCAAATAACCGCGACTAGTTTGAGGAAGTTGAATCGCTTCTTTTTTAAGAAAAGAAATTGCTGTACGGTAATCAACATCAACACATTCAATACTTTCTCTGTTAAGTTTTTTCGATAGAGCAATGCTGGAACCAGGAATAAAATCGTTGCCTTTAATTTCACCTAACTGAATTCCTGAATGCATACATTTCAAATATTTTTGTATCAAAATAAAATCTTCAAATCTTTCTGAATTATAAGCAGAAATTATGTTATTCTCATTATTAATTATCCAACTTTCGGGTTCAATTAATTTTAAGGAATTTAGATTCAAATAATTGAATTGCTTTCCAGTTTTTCTATTATCATTTTTAATCTTTAGTCTACGGGTTAGTGAGGAGGTTTTTCTTAAAACTGACAAGAAAAAACCTTCACCACGCGTTTTATGAGGATAAAAACGATAACCATAATCGCTTACTGTAATGTTATTTATCCCGTTCAAATCTATGGTTAGTAATTCAGCACCAAGCTCATCACATATCCAACGTACATTTTCTTCGTTTTCCTCTCTATTATAAGTACATGTGCTGTATACAAGTTTTCCGTCAGTTTTCAATGTATCCCAAACCGAAGTAAGAATCTCCCGTTGTCTTTGAGCACACATAATCACATTGTATTCCGACCATTCTTTAATGGCTCCTTCGTCTTTTCTGAACATTCCTTCGCCAGAGCATGGTGCATCTACAATTACTGCATCAAAAAATCCTGGTAATGATTCAAAATCTTTAGGATCATTATTTGTTACCACAATATTGGGATTACCCCATTTAATAAGGTTTTCTGCCAATATATAAGCCCGTGAACGAATTATTTCATTGCTAACCAATAGACTATTTTCCGACAAAGCCTGTGTTAATAATGTAGATTTGCCACCTGGAGCAGCACATAAATCTAGTACTGATCGTGCTTCCGCAAAATGTTGTTTAACTGCTTGATATAGAAACATTGATGCAGCTTCTTGTACATAATAAATTCCTGCATGAAATAATGGATCGGCTGTAAACAAAGGGCGTTCTTTAAGGTAAAAACCATTTTCACACCAAGACACTTTTTCGTCGGAAGCCAAATAATGCATTTTGTCATTTAAACGAATGCTTGTTGGAGCATTTTCTTCCAAAGATTTTTCAAAAGCAAGATATTCATCACCAAGCAAAACTTTTGTTCTACAAATAAAGGCATCAGGTAATTTCAT
>JBMOHG010000382.1:0-3419 GCA_049317965.1 Paludibacter sp. | reverse complement strand
CTATTTCTATTTCTGCTCAAAATACAGCTAAATTTACACCGGTAGTTATTCCAATGACTGATCCTGAGGTTCTTAATCCGGACCGTGGATTAGCTCATTGGCAGCAAAAATCAGGAATCCCATATCCAACTATAGATCATTACCAACGTTATCGTTGGAGTGATGTAGAGAAATCACAGGGAGTATATGACTTTTCACTCTTTGAAGCTGAAGCCCAAATTGCAAAAAATAATCCCGATGGAAGAGGACTTTACGGTTTTGCAGTTCGTTGTTTGGATTCGGGTGTAGATCATTGTTATCCGGCTTATTTGGATGGTTTGATGAGTTCGTGGTACAGTGCCAAATATAAGTGTTGGGTTCCCGACTGGAATGATCCGCAGTTTCTCGAACGTCAGGATTCTTTGGTGGCAGCCCTCGGTCGTAAGTATAACAAAGATCCAAGAGTGGGATATGTAGAAATTCGATCTTTTGGTAATTGGGGCGAATGGCACATGTCTGGTTTCGAAACTCCACCATACCCTGTAATTAAAATTACTAAAGCTACCATTCAACACATGATTGATACCTATATCAAAGCATTTCCCGACAAACAAATTATTACGCTCAATGATGATGTAGGTGGGTTAGAATATGCTCTGACAAAAACAGATTTGAAATACCCAATAGGCTGGCGACGTGACTCTTGGCCGAGTGGAATTATGGATTATGTGAAAAATGCTACTACCTGGCCCATAGTCTCTGAACGTTGGAAAATCGCACCGGTGCTTATCGAAAGCATCGAGACAAAATATTTTACGTTCAGTAGTGCTTTACCACAAGTTGTTGATTATCATGTATCATCAATTGGAGGAAATTTTGATCCGTCTCAATGGAATGCTTTCTCTGCAGGATTCAAAGACACGATAGTAAATTGTATAAAATATTCGGGTTATCGTTACATTATCCGTAGCGTTAGCAGTCCTGATGTTTTTGTGCCAGGGCAAACCATCAATCTGAAATCCGAATGGTCGAATGTGGGTATTGCACCAATATATCGCGATTGGAAAATAACTTATCGCATTACGAATCAATCTACAGGAGCTTTGGTGCTGGAAATTCCATCAGCCATCGATTTGCGGAAATTGTTGCCAACATACAGTCATGCAACTAAAGTTGACAACCCTGTATTTTTTGATGATTCTTTTGTTCTTCCTAACAGTTTTGTGAAAGGAAATTACAATCTCGAAGTAATTGTAAGTGATCCAACAAGTTATCTACCACCACTCAAATTAGCCATTCAAGGGCGAAAAACTACAGGTGCGTACGGATTGGGAACTATTGTAGTTGACAGCCAAAATGCAGTCAATGATATTACAATACAGAATGATTTCTTTGTTGCAGGTGTTTCAAATTCAGCAATTAAACTAACTTTTCAAACTAGCGGAGTTTATTCATACGCTCTGTATAATCTGGAGGGAAAACCTGTTTTGGCAAATAATATGAATTTCAATGCCGGAGATCAGTTTATTGACATTAACAATATTCCAAAAGGTTTTTATATTCTTAAAATGTCAAAAGGGAACAATTCAAAATCGATTCGATTTGTAAAATAAAAGATTCCGATTAGCGTCTCAATCTCTTAACAGCTTAAATAATAGTGATTAACTAATTATTAGCTTATCACTTTTTATATAAAACTCAATGAAATCAATAATAACATCAGTTTTCCTTTTTATCTATATTGCTATTTTTGCACAAAATGTAACTAAGTTTACGCCTGCAATTATTCCAATTACCGACTCCGAAATTCTAAATCCCGGTCGTGGTTTAGCCCGTTGGCAACTGAAAGAAGGATTTGCCATTCCTTGTGTCGATCATTACCGACGGTTACTATGGAGTGATGTGGAAAAATCGAAGGGTGTGTATGACTTTTCGCTTTTAAGGGCAGAAGCAGAAGCCACAAAAAATGATGCAGATGGACGTGGTTTATTTGGATTGGCTGTTCGAGTAATCGATTCAGGTGTTGATAATTGTTATCCTGCTTATTTGGATGGATTGATGAGCTCATGGTACAGCGCCAAGAAATTATGCTGGGTTCCCGATTGGAACGATCCTGAATTTTTGGAACGTCAGGATTCGTTGGTGGCAGCTCTCGGTCGTGAGTTTAACAACGACCCCAGAGTTGGCTATGTCGAAATTCGTTCGTATGGTAACTGGGGCGAATGGCACATGTCGGGTTTTGAAACACCGGTTTCGCCAGTAACAGTTGTCACAACGGCTACTGTTCAGCACATGATTGATACCTATATTAAAGCATTTCCTGATAAACAGCTTATAATGTTGACAGATCAGGCAGTTGCATTGGATTATGCACTTTCAAAAACAAATTTAAAATTTCCAATTGGATGGCGACGAGATTCGTGGTTGAATAATCTTTTTGATGATTGGAAAAATTCAATTGCATTAACGAAGGCAATGGAACGTTGGAAATCGGCTCCGGTTATCATCGAAAGCATTGCACAACCAAGGATAGACTATAATTTAGCATTGAGGCAAGTATTAAATTACCATGTTTCGTCAATTGGTAATACAAATGCAGCTACATGGAGTGCGCTTACTCAAGGTGCAAAAGACTCTGTTATGAGTTGTGTAAAGTTTTCGGGCTATCGTTATATTGTCCGTAGCGTTAGTTATCCTGACGTTTTTGTTCCCGGACAAACAATCAACCTGAAATCGGAATGGTCGAACGTTGGTGTCGCTCCAATATATCGCGAATGGAAAGTTTCTTATCGTATAACTAATCAATCTACCGGAGCTTTGGTACTGGAAATTCCTTCAGCCATCGATTTACGGAAATTGTTGCCCACATACAGTCATGCAACTAAAGTTGACAACCCTGTATTATTTGATGATTCTTTTGTTCTTCCTGCCAGTTTTGTCAAAGGAAATTACAATCTTGAAGTAATAGTTTCTGACCCTATTAACTACCTTTCCCCTTTAAAGTTAGCCATTCAAGGACGAAAAACAACTGGTGCGTATGGTTTAGGAACTGTTCTAGTTGACACCCAAAGTGCTATCAACGAACTAACTTTGCAGAATGATTTTTTTTTGACAGGTGTATCCAATTCTGAAATAAAACTCACTTTCCAAACTGCCGGAATTTATTCATACACTGTGTATAATCTGGAGGGAAAAACTGTTTTGGTAAATAATATGAATTTCAATATCGGTGATCAATATATTGACATTTACAGTATCCCTAAAGGATTTTATATTCTGAAAATTGTAAAAGGAAACAATTCAAAATCGATTCGTTTTGTGAAATAAATTATCTTTATAACAAAAAATGCTGTTTAACTAATCGAGAATGAAAACACTTCTAACGACAATTTCTATATTTATTGTATTTTTACTTCCTGCTCAAACTGAAATCAAGTTTA
>JBMOHG010000381.1:0-3420 GCA_049317965.1 Paludibacter sp. | reverse complement strand
TTACCTGATTGATACGCGTTAATTGTCGATTTTGAACTTTCTACAGGACGAATTGCCGTATCTATAGGTTTTGCTTTTACATAATAAGTTCTGCGGCTTTTTCCGTTTATTAATCCCAGGTTTTTATTTTCTAAGTGATAACCTCCAATGTAGTCAACCTGAGCACTATCGCCTTGAATTTTCACATTCAAATGACCTGCGCTTGGTAGAATTACACCACTTACATAGCCATAATCAGCAGCATTATTGGCAACTGTGTAACTTGGAAACGAAGGTTGTGGTACTTCTTGATAAACAATTCCATCTTTCATTTGCTCAGCATAAATATGGTCGTGACCATGAAAAAATATCTGCACACCATTTTCCACCATTATCTGATGCAAAGGTTTTCCCCATCCGGGTCGTTTGGTATCGAAACCGTAAGTTCCATCCGAATTTTTACCGCCCATTTCACAATAGTCAACGCGCTCCGAGCCACCTCGCCCTAAAATATCTCCACCTACAATTTGATGTGAGAACACAAATTTATATTTCGCTTTGCTACTTTCGAGTGTATTTCTAAACCAATCGTACTGTGTTTTGCCAAGCGTAAATCCCCATGCGTCAACTGTAGGTTTGGTCAGTGTATATTCATACGGGTCAATTACCACAAAAAGTGCGTCGCCCCAATTCCAAGCATAATAATTTTCGCGTTTCCCAAGGTATAAATCATCCACGTCGTTTCCAGTATAAAATCCGTTGGGTTGCGGATTGGGATAATATTTCTTGCGCACGGAATTCGTCAGGTTAAATTCGTTGTTCGCTTGACTATTATTTAGCCAGCCCAACTCACCTTCATGATTGCCAATAACAATATATAGTGGCATTGAATGGCACACATTGTCCCAAAAATTGCGATACAGCAAATTACGTTGTTCTACATAATAATAGTTTACCAATGGCCATTTCTCGGTCATAAAATTATCGCCCAAATCAATCATAAAATCCGGATTTAACTTCAATTCGTTTTGCAAAGTATTTCTGAAAGTCTGATAATGAGAATTTTCGTCCAAATGAGGATCGGCCTCCACAGCAAACGAAAATGACTCACCTTTACTTCGTTGTGTGAAAAAACTACCATTTGTAGCTTGTTTAAAATTCGATTCTCCTTCGAGTTTATACATTAATTGATAAAAATATTTTGTGTTGCCAGTCATCTTGTCCAAAGTAATTTCTATAGGAGTGTTTGCCGAAAAAACAGTTTCAGGCGTTTGAAGCGTAAGGTTTGATGAATTGGTTCCATAGGCAATATATGCAGTCATTGACTTGTCCGACAGCGCATTGAACACAATCGAATTGTTGGTAGGAACTCCCAATAATCCAGGTGCAATAAAATCGCCATTGAATCGAATATCCACTTTATAAACAGATATTCCAGCAGTGATATAAAGCTGATTGTTGTATTTGCCACCAAAACAAAGATTTCGCACTCTTTCACCAGCAGGTAAGGTTATTGAGCCGACTAAAGTTGCTGTTTTATCGTAAATTTTCACTCCTCCATCTCCAAAAGCCACATAAATATTTCCAAATATATCCGAAGTGATACCGTCAATTTCCCCAGTCCCGGTAACTTTCAGAAAAACTTTTTTGTTTTTGGACAAATCTATTTCACTTTCTTTTGCCAAAACATAAGAATAAATGGTATTGGTGCTACTTTCGTTTACATAAAGCGTTTTCCAGTCCTGAACGAAAGTAAGTCCGTTGGGTTTCACAAGTGTACTATCGAGTAAAACAGGTGTGGTAGAATTAAAAGGAATACAAAATAAACCTTGGTAAGTAAGTTCTCGGGCTGTTGCCCCAAAGTCGGGGTCGGTAAAATAAACAGAGCCCAGATAACTTAGTGTCAAATCATTAGGTGAATTGAATCGTTTACCATTAAACTTTGAAAGAA
This sequence comes from Paludibacter sp., assembly GCA_049317965.1. Taxonomy (GTDB): domain Bacteria; phylum Bacteroidota; class Bacteroidia; order Bacteroidales; family Paludibacteraceae; genus Paludibacter. The sequence goes on along the minus strand of JBMOHG010000381.1, from coordinate 1,490 downwards.
ATGAAGTAAGATTGCCTAAAGTATCCAATTTGGCAATATCGCGTGAACCTTGGCGGCAAACGTAAAAACTGTTAGTTTTTGTGCATGCTATTCCATTTGGGTTTCCAACATATGTAGCAAGCGTTTTAAGCCCTTTCTCCTCATTCCATTTGTATATTTTATTGCCTGTAATGTCGCTAAAAACCAAATAACCATCAGGATGCCACTGAGGACCTTCGGTAAATTGCATACCGGTGGCAATAAGAGTGGGTTGAAGGTTGTCAAAAATACCCGCAAAAAGTGCTGTTGGGACTAGCAAAATAATGCTGAGTAACTGATGTGTGCGTTTTAATCTTTTCATAAATTTCCAAGATAATTATTTCACAAAAGTATAATATTTAAAAATATGATATTTTGAAAATCATCGAAATCCCAAGTTTTATCTGCAAAAGGGTATAATCTCTATGTAAGTAAAAAAAACACAAAACACATTGTGATGCATATCACAAAATTTTGTATTAATGTGCACGCACAAAATCTCAATAAATAAATTTTTCCGTAATACATTTGCAGAAATATTTCTCTAATCAAATTCATTAAAATATATTGATATGGAAAACACAAATGAAGTAACAATTGAAATGCTTCAAAAACAAGTAGATGTACTAACAAAAAAGGTTGGTAAACTTGAAAAAAATCGCAAGGATCAACTTGCAATGGCTGTTGTATCTGGCGATATGGATAAAATTTTGGCAACTATGGTAATCTCATTGGCCGCAGCAGCCATGGATACGAAAGTAAAACTGTTCTTTTCGTTTTGGTCATTATCTGCACTTCGTGATCCAAAGAAAAGTCCGAAAGGCAAAGATTTTATCTCTAAAATGTTTGGTATCATGTTGCCAAAAAGTAAAAACAATTTGTCGTTGTCGAATATGAATATGGCCGGAATGGGTCCGATGATGATAAAAATGCTGATGAAAAAGAAAAATGTAATGTCATTGGACGAAATGTTCAAACAGGCAGGCGAATTGGGTATTGAAATTACTATTTGCGAAATGTCGATGGATTTAATGGGCTTCAAAAAAGAAGAATTTATTGATTATCCAAATCTGCGTTTTGCTGGAGCCGCTACTTTTGTAGCTGATGCAGGCGAAAGTGCAATGCAGATGTTTATTTAGACAGAAGAACCAAGAGTCAAGACAAAAGACTTTTGAAAACCAATTAACAAATATACAAATCAACAAATAACTTATTATTATGACAACAGAAGAATTAAAGAACTTAAAATCGGAATTAGTAGTGGACGCTCGTGGAACAGCATGTCCTGGTCCACTTTTGGCAGCTAAAAAAGCCATTGGTGACATTGAATCAGGTGAAATCATGGAAATACTTTCGGCAGACGAAGGTACAAAAAATGATATTCCACGCTGGTGTGAAAAAGTGGGTCACGAATATCTTGGCTTCTTCGACGAAGATAGCTTCAGCCGCTTGTTTTTAATCAAAGAATAAAA
>JBMOHG010000380.1:0-3428 GCA_049317965.1 Paludibacter sp. | reverse complement strand
CTTTTACTCACATTATTCTCTTGTGCACCATCTTTCCAATGTCGAATGGGGCTTACACTGAAAATTAATTTCAAGTTTGGAATTCTAACAGTTAAATCGGTAATTAATTTTGAATAATCGTCAACAATTTCATCTACGGTCAATCTTCGTCTTTTAAAATGATTTGCAGGTAATTTATGACAATTTGACACTACACTACAAGTGTTTTTTTCTTCGAAAACCCAAGCCGTTCCAAAAGTGATTAAGATAAAATTTGTATTAAGTAATTTATTAGCAGTGTTAGTAAATCGTAGATTGATATTTTCGAGACATTTATCGGCTGATGTAGCTGAAAATAAACTACTGTGGGAGTAGCTTTGCCATAAACCCTTATGATGAAATAATTCTTTTTCTGTAAATGGTTTATTTTCTAACAAACTACGGATGCTCTTACTAATGGAAACAGGATTATAGAGCACTCCAAAAGGATTTACATCGGTATCGAAGTAAACTTCATTCATTTTCCGCCCAATATTCTCTGCAAAGCATGAACCCAAAGTCAAAATATGATCTTCATAACTAATTTTGAACTCTGATTGAGGTATTTCTACTTTGGTTTGGAACATATTTGATAATTTGAAAATATGCTAATTTGAAGATTAAAAAAAATGATATTTAGTAATGATTTACATGAAATTGAATGCAACATTCTTAATACTTAATTAAATAAGCTTCCTATGCCTGTAAGTAATGAAAACAATAATGTTGTCATTGATAATACTTTAAGCTGATTGTCTAATTCGCGGTCGTTGTGTTTTGCGACCATCGATAAGTGTAGATAGAAAATTGGTATAGTTAATAAAAAAAGATAGCTTATCAAACCATTATTTTGAATAATATTGTATATGCACATCAAAACTAATGCCCCAATAACTAAAGTAAAGTGATAAATTTTTATTCGTTTTGCTCCCATTCGTACTGCCAAAGTACGTTTATGAAATTCTGTATCGTTCTTAATATCACGCATATTATTAACATTCAAAACTCCTGTCGAAAGCATTCCAATAGCTGATGCCGGTAATAACAATTCAATTGGCATACTACCTGTAGCAATGAAATAAACGCCCATAGTACTTACCAGCCCGAAAAAAATGAATACAAATACATCTCCCAAACCAACATATCCATACGCTTTTTTGCCAAAAGTGTATTTTATGGAAGCAATAATTGCAAATGCTCCCAAAACAAGCATAATTATACTCTCTGTGCACAATAAGCTTCCAAAAGCTGACCATACAAGACTAGTTCCAAAAAGAATAGCAAGAATTACGAATAACAACATGGCATTTTTTAGGTTTTTTACTGTTAAATCACCACGTTGTACACTCCTAATTGGGCCAAGACGTTGCTCATTATCAGTTCCTTTTTCTAAATCACCAACTTCGTTCGAAATGTTGGAAAGAATTTGTAAGGAAAGGGTTGCAAGCAGTGCCAAAACAAAAACTAATGGACGAAAAAAACCGTCAGCTATGGCATAAAAACTACCCAAAAATATGCCTGACATGGATAAAGGTAAGGTGCGTAATCGAAAACTGTCAATATAATGTTTTAGTTTCATTTCAAAAATATTATAAGTATTAATCCCTAAACGACAAAGGTAAGCAAAATTTGAATATTTTTAAAAGTGAATTTTACTTTTTCAACTTAAAAACTCTTCAAAAAATACAAATTCAAATTCAGAATTCAATTTTTCAAAAAAATACCTTAACTTTGTCCAATAGTAATTGTATTTGTAACTTACATAACAATTCTGCTCATTATTTGTTTTACTTTTTATATTAACACACTTCAATTCAAAAATGAAATTAACTGAGATTCAAAATTTCTGTCTAACAAACAATATAGCTTTTTTTAGCTATCGGTTACCTTATAGTAATCAGATTGTTACCGGAATACAGCTGTCTCAGAAAATAAATTCATTTGTGGGTTTTGAAAATAAACAAAATGGTTTTGTAATTATGCCATTTGATTCGCAGAGTACTGCAAAACCACTTTTTATTCAATCCGATATTAGTTTTATTGATGAAAATATTGACAATTTTCAATTAGAAAAACTCCTTTCAATCCATTTTGAGGCAGTTCTAACTACAAATTCTACATACGAAACCTCAAAAGAAGATTATTTATTACAGGCAAATTCACTCATCAATCAGCTTAAAAACAAGGAATTAGTAAAAATCGTTCTTTCACGTGCCATAAATAGCAATTTGCATGTTAAGTCCGATGCTCCCAATCTCTTCGACAAACTGACTAAAACATACCCACACGCCTTTGTCTCATTTTTTAATATTCCCGGTGTAAGTTGTTGGATAGGTGCAACTCCTGAAACGTTGCTGAAATCAAATTCTGAAGGTATTCAAACCATGTCACTTGCCGGTACAAAATCATTGAATACTTTGGACGAATGGACTGATAAAGAGCGAGAAGAACAACAAATGGTAAGCGATTTTGTAGAAAATGTTTTACGAAAATTCTCGTTTTCTGAAATTGAAAAAGATGGACCATTCGACCAAAATGCAGGTAATGTAAGTCATTTGATGACGAAATATTATTGCAAAGGAAAGCTTACTACATCAGATCGTTATGAACTAATTAAAAAACTACATCCAACTCCTGCTGTTTGTGGAATTCCAAGAGAAAAGGCATACGAAATGATTAGAATGACCGAACAGCATGATAGAGAGTATTATGCAGGATTTTTAGGTCCAATAAACGCAGAAATTTGTGACCTTTTTGTAAATTTGCGATGCATGAAACTAACAGATGAAGGTGTTTCATTTTTCGTTGGAGGTGGCCTAACAGCACAATCTCAATCGGAGTCGGAATGGAAAGAAACATGTATGAAATTGGAAACTCTATCGAAGGTAATTGAGAGTTAACTATTTATATACCCTTTATTCTTATTTACTCGTAACTTGTAACTAAATAATGACAACAACAGATAAAAAAACCGTACAAATAATTGTTGATCTTTGTGCTCAGAAGGGCATAAAAAGTGTTGTAATTTCGCCAGGATCACGAAATGCTCCTCTTTCAATTGCTTTCAATCGAGAAAAAAGAATTAAATGTTATGTAATTGTAGATGAGCGTAGTGCAGCTTTTTTTGCACTTGGAATGTCACAAAAATCTGGTGAGCCGGTTGCACTAGTTTGTACTTCAGGTACTGCATTACTTAATTATGCTCCAGCAGTTGCCGAAGCTTTTTATCAACGAATTCCATTAGTAATTCTTTCGGCCGATCGACCAACAGAATGGATAGAACAAGATGATAGTCAGGCAATTAAGCAACAGCAAGTTTTTGCAAATTTCACAAAGTATAATTGTCAATTGCCAGTAGAAATAACATGTGATGATGAAGCCTGGCATGTGAATCGTACGGTAAATGAAGC
>JBMOHG010000379.1:0-3440 GCA_049317965.1 Paludibacter sp. | reverse complement strand
AGAAATGTATGAATATTGTTTGTACTTTGATCTAAAACATAAGCTCCATAACATTCAATATTAGGAGTATGATGCGTTACAACCTGTCCCAAATGGTGTTGAGTTAGTATTTCTATGGCAAAAAAATGTTCGAACACCATAATCTCCGAATGTGCTTTTACCTGCCGTATCAAACTTTCCTGTATTTCGAAGCCCGTATTATCTTTGTGATGTAAAATTCGATGTTCTGAATGTCCACCTTCGCGATGTAAATCGAAAAGCCCATTTTCATCTTTGTCAAAATCAACTCCCCAACTTAATAATTCTTCAATTTGAGCGGGTGCTTCGTGAATCACTTTTTTTACTGCCAACATATCACAATGTCCATCGCCAGCAATTAAAGTATCTTCAATGTGTTTGTCAAAACTATCGGGAGAGTATGTTACTGAAGCAATTCCACCTTGAGCATAAGCGGTGTTTGACTCGCTGAGCGTTGTTTTACACAGCAGAGCAACTTTGCCATGCCGGGCAGCTTTAAGCGCAAAGCTAATACCGGCAATACCACCACCTATGACTAAAAAATCGAATTTGCGTGTCATTCTAACTATTTGACAGATAATAAAACTTCTTTCAATTAATAAAACAAATACAATGCCATTAAGTTGAAAAAAAATTGAGCAGTAGTGTAAATTACTGCTCCATTATCAATTTTATATTTGTTTGATATAAACTCTTCTTCTTTTGTGATTTACATGGTCAAAACTTCCCCATTGAGCTGACATTTTGGTGTTTGTTTCCAATTCGGGGTTCGATTCGGCAAATTTATAACCACTTTTGCCACCTTTATTCATTATATCGGCAAAAACAATTGAATTTACGCCCTTGTTTTGATAGTCGGGATGAACGGCCATTAAATAAAAATCCAAAATATCGTTTTTATTCAATGCTCTGAGCATATAATACCAACCTAATGGAAATAAATTTCCTTTTGCTTTTTGAAGCGCTTTTGTGAAACTAGGCATTCCAATACCAAAGGCTACAACATTATCTTTATCGTCGGCAACTATTGAAATAGTATCCAATCGGAAAAAACTAAAGTACAATTTAATATAAAATGCTATTTGCTTCTGGTTTAGTTTAGTAAAACCATATAAATGAGAATAACAGATATTTAATAAATCGAAAATTTTCAATGCATAATTATCAACGATTTGCTTTCTGGTTTTAAAATGCAATGATTTTAGGTTGTATTTTTCTTTGATAATCTCGGAAATACGAAAATATTTTTCAGGAAACACATCCGGAACTGTAATCAGGTATTCTTTCCAGTCGATATCTTTTACAAAACCATATTTTTCGATGTGTTTTGGATAATATGGATAATTGTAAATTGTGGCCAATGTGCCAAGTTTGTCATAACCTTCAATCAATAAACCTTCGTGATCGAAATCGGTAAATCCCAATGGACCATGAATAGAAGTCATACCTTTTGATTTCGCCCATACTATTGCTTTGTCGAACAGCGCTTTAGAAACTTCCAAATCATCGATAAAATCGACCCAGCCGAAACGGGCATTTTTTTCTTTCCACGTTTCGTTGGCAACGGGATTAATAATGGCAGCTATACGTCCTACAATCTTGTTTTCTTTGTAGGCAACAAAAAGTGCCAAATCGCAAAAATCCAATGCAGGGTTTTTCCCTTTTGTCAAATTTAGCAAATCATCCATCATTAAAGGTGGAGCCGCAAACTCACAATCTTTATACAAATTGATTCCAAACCAAATAAATTCTTTTAATTCTTTCTTGTTCGAAACTTCACGTATTATTACCGCCATTGTGTCTTTTTATTTGTTATTTACTCAAAAAAATCGTGTAAAATAACGCAAAATAAATGCATTTCGCAACATTTTAACCGTAATTTTAGTTTTTCTTGAGTTATTTATCTAATATTCAGTACGTTTTTCAATTACATATAATTCCAAATTCAAACGATGTTGAATTCAATTAGTTATCAATCTCTTTTCTGCAAAAGTACCACATTTTCTACATGATGTGTATGCGGAAACATATCTACGGGCTGAACAGCAGTGACTTTATATTTTGCATCCAACAAATTCAGATCGCGTGCCTGAGTGGCAGGATTACAACTCACATACACAATTCGTTGTGGTTCAGCAAAAAGAATAGCTGTAATTACATCGTCGTGCATCCCTGCTCGTGGAGGATCAGTAATTATTACGTCAGGTTTACCATGTTTTTCGATAAAAGCAGCGGTCAAAATATCTTTCATGTCGCCGGCAAAAAACAAAGTGTTTTCAATTTTATTCAATTTCGAATTTACTTTTGCATCTTCAATTGCTTCAGGAACATATTCAATACCAATTACTTGTCTGGATTGATGCGCCACGAAATTAGCAATTGTTCCCGTTCCGGTATACAGGTCGTAAACCAATTCATTTCCGGTTAGATTTGCCAAATTACGCGCCACTTTATAAAGCTCATAAGCCTGATCGGAATTGGTTTGATAAAATGACTTGGGTCCGATTTTGAATTTCAAACCTTCCATTTCTTCGTAAATACATTCGTTTCCTTTAAAAACCAAAACTTCCTGATCGGTGATGGTGTCGTTGGCTTTGGAATTGATAATGTATAGTAAAGATGTAATTTGAGGGAATTTATTTGCAATATGCTGCAATAATGCACTTTGAGCTTCCTTATCTTCGTGGAAAAAAATCATGATAACCATCAACTCACCGGTAGAGGTGGTACGAATCATCAAAGTACGTAGAAAACCTTCCTGACTGCGAAGATCGAAAAAAGTAAGGTCATTTTCTAAAGCGTAACGACGTACTTCGTTACGAATTTCGTTGGAATCTTCAGTTTGCAACCAGCATTTTTCGATATCTAACACCTTATCAAACTGTCCGGGAATATGAAAACCTACTGCATTCATCGTTTCAAACACTTTTCCTTCAGCAATTTCCTCGTTTGTACGCCAGCGTTTATTGGAAAAAGTAAATTCCAATTTATTACGGTAAAATTCAGTCTTTGCAGAGCCAATTATCGGAGAAATTTCTGGTAATTCAATTTTTCCAATGCGTGTCAAATTGTCAACAACTTGTTTCTGTTTGTAGCGTATTTGCTCATTGTAAGGTAAAATCTGCCATTTGCAACCACCACATATTCCATAATGTTCGCAAACCGCTTCGCACCGCTGTTCGGAAAAGCTGTGAAATTTGGTAGCACGAGCTTCCATAAAATTGCTTTTTTTGCGTGTAACCTGCAAATCTACCACATCGCCGGGAACTACAAAAGGAACAAAAACAATTTGGTCGTTTATACGTGTAATTGCCTTACCTTCAGCGGCTATGTCGGCAATCGTTACGTTTTCGAAAATCGGATGCGGTTTTTTATTTTTTGCCATTGAATATAATTGTAGCTGTTGAGTTTGCGAACAAAAT
>JBMOHG010000378.1:0-3454 GCA_049317965.1 Paludibacter sp. | reverse complement strand
TTGGTTATTTCTATCCGCGTGGTGTGGTGACCTTGGGCTATTTTATGAATGAAGCGGGTTTTACAACGGAGAAAAAAGAGGAGTTTCTGAAACCCCTAATCCTGCCCCCTAACCCCCTAAAGGGGGAATAAGACCAAAACTTCAAAACGTCGTAGACTTTTGAACGTTATTTTTAGACAAGAAACGTTTTAGTGTCTCGAAATACTCGACAACTAAAAGTTTGAAAAAACATGAAAAAATTATTTCGCACATTTCTTAGAACCCCCATTGGGGGGCAGGGGGGCTTGATAGGGAGGCTTTTATTTCTCTCCCTATCCCTTTTTTCCCAATCGTATGGCGACAAAGGGTGTAAATTAGATGCTACTTTGCGCGATGCACGTTTTCCGGCAATGGCTGAGTGGGCAAAAGCAGGTGTTGAAGGTGGAATTCCTGATTCTGTATCAACCAAAGTGCAACTAAAAATTACTCCCAAAGCCAACCTCCAAAAAGCAATTGATTTAGTAGCAAAAAAAGGTGGTGTGTTGTTACTTTTACCCGGCGAATATGTAATTAATGAGCCTATCAATCTCCGTTCTGGCGTTATTTTGCGTGGTGCTTCAAAAAACTCAGTACTTTTGAGTGTGAAAATTCATGGTTATTTTTGGCGAACGAAAAATCAAAAACGAATGGGAGCTATTTTGTTGCATGGTATTGAAAATGCAGGAGTTGAAAATTTGACTGTGAAATATGCAGCTGCTAATTTTGAACCAAACGATAAAGATTTAGCTACTTCGGCATGGACGATAGATGTTTTTCATAAACCCGATCTACGCGATACTACACTTTTTGTGGAGCAAGTTTGGATACATCAGTCGCGCAATTGCTGGGTTCAAAATTGCAATATCCTGTGGAGTGGCAGCGACCCTATTCGTATTACTTTGTCCGACCATATAACTTGTCGGCGCAATTTCATCGACCGCTGTTACAATAAAAACGATGGTGGCATGGGCTATTACAATATCTCCAATTCCCGATATGTGCTTATTTGCAACGAAAAAATTAGAAGAATAAGACATTTGGCCATTCAGAATTTTAGCAAATATAATGTGATTATTGATAATGATTTGGAAGTGGATATTAATTTTCACGATGGCGATGCTGGGTCCAATTTGGTTCAGGGCAACCGTAGCAAAATACCAACTTGGCATAGTTGGGAGCCAATTTCGGTAGGTGTTCCAAAGCAACATTTGCCACCTGGCGATGGTAATATCTTGTATAACAATCAGTTTGTAAATAAAGCTGGTGAGTTGGTTTATTCAAACAAAGGAGCTTTTTATCAAATGAATACAGATTGGAATAATGGAGTGGCGAAGGAAAAACTTCAAAACGTAGACTAAACTTCAAAACGTCGCAGACTTTTGAACGTTTCTTCAAATATTTAGCAAGAAACGTTTTAGTGTCTTCGACGACTAAAAGTTTTACTGTAAATTACAAACAAAAAAAATACATGAAAAACACAAATTCTATTTCTAAAATTCTACCCGTACTTTTCGGATTCTTTATTATGGGTTTCTGCGATGTGGTGGGCATTACATCCAGTCATGTGAAAGCCGATTTTGGGTTGAGCGACACGATGTCCAATATGATTCCGGTGGCATTGTTCTCTATGTTCCTCTTTTTCTCGGTGCCTACAGGCATGTTGATGAATAAAATTGGTCGCAAAAAGACGGTGCTTCTAAGTAATATTATCACTATCGTGGCAATGTTAATTCCGCTTATTGCCTACACTTTCAGCATGACTTTGATAGCTTTTGCATTACTGGGTATCGCCAATACAATACTTCAGGTTTCTATCAATCCGCTGCTAACCAACGTAGTGCAGGGTGATAAATTGGCTTCGAGTCTTACGGCGGGACAGTTTGTAAAAGCTATTTCGTCTTTTTCAGGACCTTTTATTGCAGCTTTTGCAGCTTCCACTTTGGGCAACTGGCAATATATGTTTCCTATTTATGCTCTGATAAGTGTACTTTCCACGGTTTGGTTGATGTTCACGCCTATCGAAGAAAATCAACCAAAATCCAATGTTAGTTCCTTTGGGAGCGTTTTTGCAATTCTGAAAGACAAAACCATTTTATTGTTATTTTTGGGAATTGTTTTTGTGGTAGGCGTTGATGTAGGAATAAACACAGCTGCACCAAAATTGTTAATAGAACGTGCAGGTTTGAATATGATTGATGCCGGCTATGGAACCAGTATGTATTTTGCTTTTCGTACTGCAGGAGCTTTTTTGGGTGCTATTTTATTGGTCAAGTTTTCAACCATCAAGTTCTTTAAAATATGCATAGTCATTGCATTGACAGCCCTTGTGGCACTGATTTTCGTGCAGAGTCAATATGCTATTTTCGCCATTTTTGCCATTGTAGGTATTTCTATTGCCAATGTGTTTTCAATAATTTTTGCCATGGCAATACAGTTGCGCCCCGATAAAGTGAATGAAATTTCTGGATTGATGGTGACAGCCATTTTTGGTGGAGCCATTATTCCGTTTGCTATGGGTGTGAGCTCCGATGCCATTGGTAGTCAGGTTGGTTCGGTATTGGTGATTTTGGTCTGTGCATTGTATTTGGTTTTTTGTGCATTTAATGTTCAAACAACCGAAAAAGGGAGGACTGAAAAATGAGGTTTCACGGAAAAGTATTTATAACAATTGGATTTATATTGACTGTATTTCCGATTTTTGCGCTGAAAAAAGTGACCAAAGTAAAACCTACCTCCATTATTACATTAACCAATTCAAATTCGCAGTTATCCATTGATTTACAAGGTGGTGCAATCGTTGATTTTCATTTAAACTCGAATAAAATCAACCCGTTTACATGGAAAGTAACTACTGCTCAAATGCCTGCCAACAACAAAAATGGTGTGGTTTTTCAGGGACATTTTCTCTGTTTGGGCCGCTGGGGCGCACCTACCGATGGTGAAATGAAAGCTGGAGTGCCACACAACGGACAAGCTGGGCGGGACTTGTGGAAACTTGAAAAGACAGACTCTAGCAAACCCATAAAAATGACTGCCAATGCACCCCTCGATGGTATTACCGTAGAACGCACTATTCAGCTGGATACTAAAAGTGCTGCTTATAAAGTGACTGAAAAAGTAAAGAATGTAACTAGTGCTGGTCGATTGTTCAATATTGTGCAACATGCCACCATTGGCGCACCGTTTCTTGATTCTACTACGTTGATTGACAGCAATGCAAAGCAGGGATTTTTGCAAACAATGTGTTATCCCAATCCTTCGGCTTATGAATTTATTTTCCCAAATGCTTACACCGACAGCACCAAAACAGCATTGGATTTACGTACTTCGAGCAATAAAAACAGTTATGTTTCCACCCATATTTTTGCGGATAGTATAGGCTGGATAGTGGCAGCTACTCCAAACAAAAAAATGTTGGTGGGTTATATTTGGAAAA
>JBMOHG010000377.1:0-3468 GCA_049317965.1 Paludibacter sp. | reverse complement strand
TTGTCAGCTGCTTTGGACGCTCCTCCCATTTGAATGTAACATTTGGTTTGCGGTTGCGACACAGCATTTACAACTATATTTGCCTCTTTATCATCTCCAAAAATACGCACGGTTCCATTAGCATAAGCCTTTCCGAAGAAATAATCATTATCTTCGGCATGTGTGTTCATAGCCAGAATATTTTCACCGCTAATGTTCACATTATACTTCATTTTCTGAAATTGTCCATTGTGATTCATTATGGCATTTAAGCTGGCAGGATTTCTTTCCTGATCATAGACTCTAATATTTTTAAATGCAATAGAATTTGGTGTCAAATGAATTGAATCATTTAAATAATAGGTGGTTTTGAGCATTTTGAGTGATGCTTGTCCTCTGTCAATGAATGCATCTCCTTCAAATTCAACACCTTTCTTTAAATGTCCAAACATACGAATTTTTCCGGTTGCAAATCCTTTTACATTTTGAACCACACTTTCGAAATATGGCGTTAAAAATTCAATACTCAGATTTTTTGCATCATAGAAAACATTTATCGAATCATTTTTGGGAATAAATGTAGCGTTAGCAATAGCAATTGTTTCATTTTTTTCGTTTACAAAAGTACCTTTTGCCAAAAGTCTGCTATTAATTTTATCCCAATTAGAAAATAAGTGACCATTTCCTACCCATTTATGGTTCAGTTTAAAATCCTTTACATCTAATTTAGCTTCAAAAATTGGTTGCTTCAATAAACTATACAACGAAGCTTTTCCGGTCACAATTCCACCAATACTTAACCCTTTAAGTTTAAGCAAACCCATAATAAAATCAAGGTTTAGTGAGTTCATTTCCAGACTGACCATGTCATTTTGATTTTTAGAGGCCAATCCATTGATATGAACATATTGACTTTGACTATCAAATCGGAAATCATGGATGTTGATGGTGCTGTCGGTATTCAAATCGATAGTGCTACGGTGTATATTCCATGTTGAATCGTTAATAATCACCTGTGAGGGTAATACTGAAAGTTGTGCTGCAATTTTTCCCTGTTCGTTACGCAATTTTGTAACTGCATAAAAATCACCGGCATTGGTTATTTGCTGTGTGTTTTGCCATCCCAATTGCGTTTTCACTGAATCTTTTGCTGCCGAAGCAATCAGATAAAGGCTTACTAATCCGTCCTTTTCCTTAAGTTGGGCACGGGAGTTTACTTGCAATTGTTGCTTTGGATTTTCGCAATGAAAAGTGATTTTTTCAAAAAGTTGTTTGGCTGTTTTGAGCGTTGGAATTGTTCCGTTCAGGTCAATACGATTGGTGTTTTCATCAATATATCCCTTTATTGTAGAAACACCTTCCAGTGTATATGGTAATTCCAACACATCCGATATTTCCTTGGTATTGGCAATTCGGAGGTCCACATTCAAGTGATTAGAATAAGTCTCAGTAGTGGGTTGTGAGGTTGCAACTGCCAAAGAAGGCAAATAATTCTGTATAATCTGATTGATAGTGAAACCAATAGTGCTATATTTAAAATTGCCATTAAATGAACCATTTACATAGTCGGATGAGATTGCAAAATGAGTAACATTTTTATCAATGCGCGATTGCAATTGAATTTCATTCACATTCAGAGTTTTATTTTTATTGGTAAATGAAATACTGTCAAAACGAATTGAACCATTAATATTGTCCAACGAATTACCGACCATATTGGTTTTCCCATTAAATGCAAGCGTAGAACCCTGATATTTTGTAGATAGATGAAGTGCATACAAATTAATATTGGGCACTTTTAAATCAAAATTAAAGATAGGCAAGGTTTGTGTCAAATCAATTTCACCATTAAAATGGGCATGAATATTATCATCTTCAACAGAAACATTACCATCAAAACCTTTTCCATCATATTCTCCGCTGAATTTTACATCCCTGTAGGAATAATCGTTAAATTGAAATTCCGGCACTTCAGCCGTAACCGTTCCCTGCAAGCTGGCATCTTCAAATTTATTTCCTTTGGTATTTAAATTGAAAGAAACCATGCCAAGTTGCTTATTATTAAGCAATCGTCCTAATTGCAGGTTAGTAGATTTTAGAGTTCCGTTGTAATTTAAATCTTTTAAATTGTTCTCAAATTTCAATAAAATATCGGTTGAAACACTTCCAATATCGGTATTCAAATTCCCATAAGCAACCAAATTACTGAAAAATCCGGTAACATTTCCTTTGTACTTTATCAATCCAAGTTGATTTAATTCATTAGGAAGTATAAACGGTTTTCTGCTTAACTTTGAGATAAGATCCTGTAAATCATTTTTTTGAAAACTCAGATTATTAATCTGACCATAAATAAATGATTCGTCAAGGTTTGGAAGTCCATTGATATCCAAATCAGCATTCAAAGCAATGGTTTTACCATATTTGATTTCCATTTTTTGAAAACGCAAGCTGGCAATTCTGCCCGAAATAGTTCCTTTGAGAAATAATTTATCTTTAAGATATTGTAATTCAGGAAGAAATGCTTTTAAATCGGCTGGATCTATTGAAGATAAATTGATAGGAACTTTCCAACGAACTTTATCAGTGAGTTTATCTAAATCGGCTAAACTATCATATTTAAGAGTAATTGTTCCTAAATGCAACTGCGAATTTGGAAGTTCAACTTCAACACCCGGAAGTTGAACACCCTTTGGTGAGCCCAGAATTTGAGTAGTTAAGTTAGTTAATGTCAGACCCGAATGTTCGATGGCATTAAATTCTAAAATCCTAGCACTTAAAGTGTCTTTATTTAAAATATCGACAGCTATATCAGCATTTATATTTTTAAATTTCAGCGCATTACCGTTAAATGCATTTAGAGGAAGTTTTTTGTAATTTTTCTGATTAGTAAAACTAAATGAAGAATTAATTAATCTAAAATGTTTGATTTGATATTCAATTTTGGTAGAATCTTTGGTTTTGGGCTTTTCGAAAGCTTTAATTACAAAATCGAGATTTGAATGTCCGGCAGTGTCGACTACCAAATTGCCATAAAACTGATTCAACTCCACCGAAGTAATCAACACTTTACCTTTAAATAGCTTCCAAAAATCGAAATGTGCACTAGCTTGTTGGGTGTATAAAAGCGTATCGCGGTGCAAATCTTCTACATACAAATTTTCAATAGAAATAGAATTGAAAAACTCATATTGAATAGTTCCTACAGTGACTTTGGATTTAAGTTTATCGGAAAGTTCAGAGACAACAGTTTGAGCAATAAAATTTTGTACCTTGCTAACTTTCAGCAAGATAAAAATTGTTGCAAAAAAAAGTATTATTCCGACAACGGTAAAACCAAGTATTTTAAGTGTTTTTTTTATACCTTTGGAGTTTGTTTGACAAAAGTAAATAATAATTTGTGAATTCTACAATCAAAATGCTGATAAGTTAGCTATTAAAATTTAATAATTAATAATTAACAACTATCGTACCATTTTTATTTTTGCT
>JBMOHG010000376.1:0-3475 GCA_049317965.1 Paludibacter sp. | reverse complement strand
ATTTGGGATGCTTACCTATAATCATTTGCATTATTTTTCTAATAAAATGCACAAACCTTTCGCCATAGCTTGAAAATATTCATGCATCTTTGTACCGTTAAATTATTAAAACTGATAATCAATGAAATCCAAACTATTTACGATTCTATTTCTAGCATTTACAATAACAACAAGCGTTATTTTTGCTCAAACGACTTCTTCTGACAAATCAAATTTAAGCAATGCTGCAAACTTTGGTTTTTCGCCTACTGCCACCGGAATTGAAAATGTTAAGGCATTGCAAAAAGCAGTAGATCAAACTGGAACTATCTATGTTAGTCAGCCCGGAACCTATAAAATGGCCGGAACTATTTATGTGGGAAGTAATACCACATTAAAATTCGGAAATAATGTTTTTCTGCAAAAAGTGGACGAACAAGGTAAGTTTTCGCATGTAATTGTCAATAAAGGTGCTGCTACCCGCACGTATGATGAAAATATCTGTATTGAAGGTTTACAGATTATTGTGAATGGAATGGATGTTCGCGATTTTAAAGAGGCCGTAGGTTTACATGGTCAGTTGGCATTTTTTTATGTAAAGGATTTGCGGATTGATCGTTTTCGTTGTATGGATTTGGGTAAAGCGCAGTATGGCATTCATGTATGTACTTTCGAAGATATAATCATAAACGATGTTATTATCAAAGGATGGAAAGATGGCGTACATTTGGGTCGTGGAAAACGGTTTTTGATTAGCAACGGAGTATTCGAAACCGGTGATGATGCCATTGCATTGAATGCACATGATTATACAGTAGGTAATCCTGAATTGGGATGGATTGAAGACGGAATAGTGGAGAATTGCCACGACTTGCCGGGCGTGAAAGAGAAAAACATAGGATTCTTTTGTCGAATCATTGCAGGTGCTTGGATAGATTGGAAACAAGGCATGGAAGTGCAAAATTCCGATGCAGTAGTGTCCAATGGACGAGTTTATCGTGTGAAGGGTAATCCGGATGGGAAAGTATATATTTCCAACACTCAACCTACGCATGATAAAGGAATTCAGGTGCTTGATGGTATCACTTGGGTGATGATACAAAATGACCCTGTCTACACTTGCGGCGTTCGAAACGTTATTTTCAGGAATATATTTCTTGAAAAACCACGAGTAGGATTCTCTGTACATTTTGATATTGGGAAATTTAGTCGTTCATACTATCCTGGCGCAGAAGTGCCTAAACAGGAGCAGCTCACCTTTGATAACCTTCGCTTTTTGCACAATGCTCCCATTGCAGCTTTTGCCATCAAAACACCGATGGATGTATTGACCATCAGTAACTCAAGTTTTAACAATAACGGTATTGTATTTACCGAAAACAAAGCTTTAAAAGACTATTTGCCTACAAAAATCAATATCTATGGCTGTGTGTTTAACAAAAAAGGGGCTATGGAGCTTTTGGTTAATAAAGTGGATGGGAAACAAATACTTTTAAAAACCTCATCCAATATCGAAATTAACGATGACTTTACAGCTACAGTTGTGCCTGGTAATGGTAAAATAACGGTTGAGTCTGATTTGACGGGATTGAAGAAATGATTTAGCCATTACAAACTGGACATTGGAGTAATGTAATTCACTTCCAAATAAAAGGGTGTTATTTGTAATTATGCAATGATTCGTTATAAAAGTACCTATTGTGTTTAAGGACAAGAACTAAAAGTTGATTTTGACCAAGTGTAATCATATTCCAAATAAAAGAGTAAACGCAAAGCCGCTAAGTTTTAAATGCCTTATATTCAACAACAAGAGAAAGAACGCTAAGACAAAAACTTTCAGTTTTTCTACCGATAAATCGGCATGTTTCATTTGCGGCTTTGCAACTTAGCGTTCAAAAAAATTATTTTTATAACGAACTATTGAAATTATGAAAAAAGCAATAATAATGACTGAAAAAATGAAGCCCTTTTTAATATCTCTTCTGGTTCTGTTGAATTTATCCACAAATTTAAATTTTGCTGATGCAAGTAATGTGGCAAGCCAGAAAATAAACCAAGTTCTAGTTGTAGAAAAACCGGATAAAGTTTGTTTAGAAAATTACCTGGTTCGTGTTGAAATTAATTTAAAAACAGCTACTTACGATGTTATTCAGGTAGCTGATGGTACTGTTGCCATTGCCAATGCACACGGCGAAGTGGATGGTATTGGTGGTGAGGTTAGAAAGGTTTTTGTTAATCGACAATTAGATACCAACACTAAAATCTCATGGAAAGTAAAGGAGGTGTCAGACGTTCTTGGAAATGGTAAAATGATTAGCTTGAACTGTTTGAGAAGTGATAACCGTGAATTTTTCACCACCTTTACCGTTTACGCAGACAAAGGTTTTATCGTTTTAGGAAGTGGAGTGGTGAATCATCGTCCTTATGCCATTCGTGTAAAAAGTTTTCAGCCAATGGCTTGGGGAAATGTTTTTCCGGCGTTAGAAATGAATGCACCCAAGAACTTGAATGGAGGTGCCGGATCTTCAAAGAATTCTGTTCAAGATGGTGTAGATCGCGCTTGCGAAAATAGTCTTTTATTGACATTTACAGCAAATGGTAAGAGGAAAAGTCTGGTTATGGGTGGTTTGAACTATCAGGACTTTGCAAAATATGTTGCGTTGGGTAAATACGAATGTTGGAATGGATATTCGGGATATGGAACAACTAAACCGGAAATAGGTCAGACTTGGCGCACAGTGTGGTGTCCATTGGAAGAGCGTAAAATACCTGTCGGATACCCTAAGTTGAATGCACAAGTGGCTGCGGTAGATCCCGTGGGCAGATTGGTTGATGCGGGTGCTAGTTATCAACCCAATGACCTGTTTTATATTGATGTAACTACTGATGATCCATTTTTAGCTTTGGAAAAGTATGGTCAAATGCTTCGCTTGGCCACCAACTCGCATCCAAATACGTATAACAACCTTACCGTTTGTGGGTGGTTCAGTGGAAAAAATAGTGCGGCGAAACTGATTGAAGAGATGGAAGTTGCCAAAAAACTCAATATGCTGAAGACCATTCCTGTGTGTGTTCGATTGGAGCCGGATACCTATTGTGGCGTTGATAATGGGAATACACAACAAGGGTGGTGGGATGATGAACATTTTGTAAAATACAAACACCTGGATGGATCTTACGATAGCTTTAAAAAATGGATTCAGGCAGTGAAAGCAGCCGGTGGTACTGCAGAAACTTATTTTCAATGCGGTATGCCTTCTGATGATTATGCTGAAGCTTTCCCTGGTCACATGCTCAGAAATGATATAAGTGAATTGCACCGTAGTCATACCCATATTAATCCCTTGGTTACTTATGATGCCACAGATGCCGGATTTCAAAATCACATGCAAGACGTTTGGGCAAACCTCAAAGATGCCGGACTGAGTGGTGTTAAATTTGATTATCCTGATATTGCGTGGCGTCCCGAAGGTGGTTTCGAGGATAAATATGCCAC
>JBMOHG010000375.1:0-3481 GCA_049317965.1 Paludibacter sp. | reverse complement strand
TCAGCACCCCTTTAGGGGCCGGGGGCTATTCTTCAATCAATTCCCGTTACACTCAATTGAGCGAAACCACTTGCTGTTTGTCATGTGGCGGTGCTATAAATCATGCAAAAGCTCAAGCAGGTGAAATCTGCGTTGATTTAGGAAGCGGTCGTGGCAACGATGTAATTCGTTTGGCTGAAAATGTAGGAGATTCAGGATTTGTTTATGGAATTGATATTTCTGAAGGGATGATTGCAAAGGCAAAAGCAAATCTGGAAAAGTTTGAAATTATTAACGCTAAGATTTTGCAAGCTGAACTAGAACAACTACCTTTGGAAGATAATATTATTGATCTTGTCATTTCTAATTGTACTATAAATCATGCAGCAAACAAACAGGCTGTGTGGAATGAAGTGTATAGGATTCTGAAAGTTGGAGGTCGATTTGTAGTTAGTGATATTTATGCAACAACACCTATTGCCGATGAATATCGAAACGACCCTGCGGCAATTGCTGAGTGCTGGGCTGGTGCGGTGACAAAAGATGAATACCTGACTTCGCTTGAATTGGCAGGTTTTAAAAATATCATTGTTTACGAAGAGTCAGCTCCCTATGAAAAAGGAAATGCTGAAGTTGCTAGCTGGACAATATCAGGAATTAAATAAAAAAATACCTCTTACTTTTATGGTTGGAGCTATAATCACCACAATAAAAAACAATAATTATTTATGAAAAGTGTAGTGAAAAAAAGCTGTGGTTGCAAAACCAACAGCACCGAAACTAAAGTAGCACAATGTTGTGCAAAAGTTTCAATTATCGTAGCCGGTTGTCACGACTAAGCTATGAAAACAACAACCCCTAACCCCTGAAGGGGAATAAGATAGCTCTTTCATTCAGGTTAGGGGTTAATTTTTAAAACAAATAACTTTGTCAAATATGACAGATAACTCAAAAAGCTTCGAATATATAACTCCAAATTCTCCTTTAGGGTCTGTGGGTCATTTATCAAGCCACAATATAATCACTCCAATAAAAGATTCGGAAGATTTTTTTATAGTGAATCCACTTTCAGGAAATGCTGATATAATTTCAGCCAATGAAGTGAAAATGTTAGAAAATAAGCTTGATCCAACTGGTGAATTTTCTCAACAAGGTTACCTGATAGACCAAACGAAGGAAAAACGTGCATTTAAACTGGCCTATCTCGATTTTATTGAAAAACGTGAAGCCGACGAAATCCAATTATTTTTTGTGCCAAATTATTCATGCAACTTTGCTTGTTCATATTGTTATCAAGAGGGTTACAATCCGGTTCAGAAAGTTGTAACAAATGAAGTGGTTGATGCTTTTTTCAATTATATAAACACTGAATTTGCCGGACGAAGGAAATATATTACCGTTTTTGGAGGGGAACCACTTTTGCCAGGCGATAATCAGCGAAAAATGTTGACTCATTTTATTTCCAGAGCCAACGAATTGAAATTTGATTTAGCTTTTGTAACAAATGGTTATACGCTAACTTCGTATGTCGATTTATTGAAAACAGCCAGCATTCGCGAAGTGCAGGTAACGCTCGACGGAACTCAGGAAGTGCACGATGGTCGTCGATATCTAAAAGGCAAACAGCCTACTTTTGATAAAATTGTGGAAGGAATAGATGCATGTCTTGCAGCAGGAATTAATATTAACCTGCGCATGGTGATTGACAAAGAAAATATTGAGAATCTGGCTGGACTTTCGCGCTTTGCCATCGATAAAGGCTGGACTTCGTCTCCACTTTTCAAAACTCAAATAGGAAGAAACTACGAACTTCATTTCTGTAACAGTACACCCGAAAAACTTTTTGACCGCGCTACGCTTTATCAACATTTATATGAGTTATTGAAAGTGCATCCATACATTGCAGAATTCTATAAACCAGCATTTTCTATTGCCAAATATATATCGGAACACCAAGAATTACCAATGGCACTGTTCGATTCGTGTCCGGCATGTAAAACCGAATGGGCATTCGATTTTACTGGTACAATCTATTCTTGCACAGCCACTGTTGGCAATAAAGGCGACGAATTGGGAACATATTACCCCGAAGTAAGCAAAAATGAATCGGCCATAGAAAGCTGGCAAAACCGTGACATTACCACCATCGAAAAATGTAAAACCTGCGATGTTGCTTTGGCTTGTGGTGGTGGATGCGCATCAGTTGCAAAGAATAAAAACGGACATCCAAATTCTCCCGATTGCCGACCGGTAAAGGAATTGCTGAGTTTGGGAGCAGCGTATTATTTAACGGCCCCCTAACCCCCTAAAGGGGGAATTGAAGAACAAAACCTTTAAGTTTTGCTCATTGAAACATGAATATATGAACATATTACAAATTTATAAACAATGGTTACTTAACTCCCCTTTAGGGGTTGGGGGCCGATTCAATTCTTATGAAAGAAATTAATGCAGCCGACTTCGAACAAGAAGTATTAAACAGCGGAAAAGTAGTAGTAGATTTTTATTCCACAGAATGTCCACCATGTGAAGCAGTAGCGCCAAAGTTTGAAGCAATGACAGAATTGTATGGCGAGAAAATCAAGTTTGTAAAGATTTTTCGACAAGGGAATCGTGAATTGGCAACGGAATTGGGCGTGAGTTCGTCGCCAACATTGTTGTTTTTCGATAATGGAAAGCAAGTAACTGACACAATAAGCGGTGGTATTAAAAAATCAGAAATTCAAGAACGATTGGATAAAATGCTGAGCATCGAAGAAGTTAAAGCCATAAAAGCCAATCAGAAAACAATAGTTTCTGAGTATGATGTTGCCATTTTGGGTGGCGGCCCAGCAGGACTGACAGCGGGAATTTATCTGGGACAAGCAAAAATTAAAACCGTATTGATTGATCCGGCTCTTCCGGGTGGATATATGGGAATTACGCACCAAGTATCAAATTATCCGGGCTTTGACCAACCGCAACCAGGATTTATGTTGGCGCATTATATGAGCGAACAAGCCAAACATTCGGGTATCGATTTTAAAGTGGCGGTAGATGTTACTTCTGTGGATTTGCTTAAAAAAGAAATAGTGATTGACCAACTAGAAACCATTCGTGCCAAGAAAATTATAATTGCCACAGGCACAACGCCAAACACAATGAATGCTCCCGGCGAAAGTGATTTCAAAGGAAAAGGAATTTCGTATTGCGCTACTTGCGATGCCAAATACTTTGTGGATAAAGAAGTAACTGTTATTGGTGGCGGAAATTCGGCGGTGGAAGAAGCATTATTTATTACCAAATTTGCTAAAAAGATAACCATGATTCACCAGTTTGATAAGTTGACAGCCAACCAAACTGCTATTGAAACTTTGCAAGCCAACGAAAAAATAAGTGTTATGTACGAACACGAACCACGAAAATTTGAGAAACGTGGCGACAAAATGATTACGACGCTCGAAAACCTGAAAACGAAAGAAATTTCGACACTCGAATCAGACGGTGTATTCGTGTTTATTGG
>JBMOHG010000374.1:0-3482 GCA_049317965.1 Paludibacter sp. | reverse complement strand
TCCAAATACCTAAAGATAAAGCCAAACCTAATTTAGAGCCAAATTTGTCGATAAAAACTCCACCCAATGTAAACATAATGGCGTATCCGGCAATAAAACCACCTGTTATCCAGCTATAATCTTCATTCGAAATAGCGATGTCTTCCTTTATTTTAAGAATAGACATGGATAAAATCTGTCTGTCCATAAAGCTTAAGGCTGTTACAATAAATAGTAAAACCACTACAAGCCAAGGAATTATATTCGATTCGTGTTTATTCATTATTGAATTAGGTTATTGAATTTATTTCCAATCATCACTTCTGAAAGGCAACAATGGATATCCAAAATTATTGAAAATACTTGCAGGAGTATAATTTCTAAAAGCATATCGTGCAGCAACAGGAATTTTAATCGTTGATTCTGTTAGCTTAATTTTCATAGCTTTATCAGTAATAAAAGCTCTTGCTGGTTTAAAAATGCTGTCACTACCGGCTATTTCAAAAGATTCAATTAGGTTTGAGTTTGCATGTAACCCTAATTCTGCATTATTAAAATCCAATACCACTGTATCATTCACTACTGTCATTGTTTTAAAAGTTGGTGCTTGATATTCAATACCCTTCACATGATAAGTTTTTGCTAAAGCTAAGTGAGCAAATCGCTCTGCAATTAGTTTCTTAGCAGCAGGATGAATATTTAACGAATCACCAGTGTCGATAGTGGGAACCATACCTGCATTTGGAACTGACTCAGCCAAAAAATGTTGCACTTCACGCAATTTTGCAGCAGTTTGACCATTTACAGCATTGTATTTCCATGGAGCAATTTGAGCAAAGTAAACTGGAAATTCACCAGCATCAAATGTATTTCGCCAATTATCTACCAAAGCAGGGAACTGCTTTTTGTATAAATCCCATTGCCACACGTTTGATTCACCCTGATACCATATTACACCCTTTATTATTACATTTTTGAGTGGAAAAATCATGGCATTATATAATTCACAATGGAGTGGTTTTGTCAGTTTAAGGGTATTTTGCTTTGGAGTATTTACTTTCTGAAATTGCGAAAGCGAAAGGCTGTCCATAAACGTTTCGATGTTAACACCACCCCAAGCTGCAGAAATAATACCAACTGGAACTTTCAAAACAGATTGCAGGTAAAGTGCATAGAAATAGCCTGTTGCGCTAAATTCCTTAACAGATATAGGATTATTTGATAGCCAAATATCTGCCAAATCACTTGTAGGTTTTACACTTTTTATTTTTTCAATTTTAAAAAGCCGGATTGGCAGTATTGAATCTGCTTTGTTGATTGCATCTAATGAAAAATCAACTGGTTGTGAATTATATCCTTTTACCGGCATTTCCATATTAGATTGTCCGGCACACAACCACACTTCGCCTAACATTACATTGGAAATAGTTTTCATTTGACCATCAGAAAATGAAATTGTATAAGGTCCTCCGGCAATTGAAGTCTGCACCTTGAGCATCCAATTTCCATTACTATCCGTTAATGTTTTATAGGTCTTATTGCTCCAAGACACTTTAACTGTTACATTCGATTTTTTATTAGCATTGCCCCATAATTTAACTTCCGAATTTTGTTGTAATACCATATTATTTCCAATAATATTAGGTAGAGTAATGACAGCAAATAGCTGCATTAGAACAACAGTGAACGCAAAAAATATTAAATATCTTTTCATGTGAAAGATTTACAGATTAAACAAAACAAAAATAGTTACTATTACAACATAATAAAATAGACAAAATGCGAATATGTTTGCACTAAATGACACTCTGAGTAAATCTGATTTAAATTCATGTCCAAAATTTTAAACAACAATTAATTGTTTCTTTTGTGTCATTATTTCCTTTTCAGATTAAGATTTATCAAAATTCTTCAACCACCTTTTTCCCATCCATCCAATTCAGCATATTCAACACCAGAAAGTTCCAGTTTTGGAAACCGGGATTTAAGATTGGAGCACCATTTTCGGGTTGATAATACTCGTGTAGAACACCCGTTTTTTCAAAATCACGACCAAACATCACAATTGTTTTGGTAGCTAATTCTTTAGCCTCTTTTTTGAAACCATAGTTCACCAAGCCTCTCCAAACCATATAATTAGAAATTCCCCAAATGGGTCCCAACCATGATGACGGATTGCTGCTGGCTTTCAAATTATACATTTTCTCCATTTTGGAAAGCGTTCTTATTCCGAATGGAGCATTAAATGTTTTCGGATTATTGTAATGCACAACCATACGTTTAGCTTGTTCGGGAGTTGCTATACCAGCCCAGATGGCTAAAAATCCTGACCAAACGTCTATTCTTTGAATCAGACAATCCCAATCGCGAGGTGCACCACTGTGGTAAAAAGCGGTTGGGTCTATTGGTTTTAGATTAAGATCTACACTGTAAAAGAAACCATCCCTTTCGTCCCAACAATGCTCCTGAATTGCATCCTTCAATTTGGCAGCATCTTTTTCAAAATCAATCTGAATCTCCTTCAAATCCAATCTCTCTGCCAAATAACTCATGGCTTTTAGCTCCTTGTACATAAGGCAATTAAGGTAGATTGAAGCAGAACTTCTATCAGGACGAAAATAAGTGCATGGGTCATTATCAACACCAATCATTACATCATTTTGCCATAAAAAAAGACCAGTAGCTTTACTATAATATCGATTTTTATACGCACTCATGAAATATTGTAAATTTGCAAACTTTTCGCGTAGCCATTCTGCATTTCCTTTATCTTCTTTCACAAGAAAAGCAGCATGTTGAGCAATACATGGTTTGTGCATATTTACATCGTTGATATTTTTGGGCTTTTCTGACATGAAATTTGGCTTTCGACTAAGAACAATGGGCATCCAACCATCACTTTTGCAATACGAAAGAAAATTCAAGATACATCCTTGTTCGTAAATAACTGCTTCTTTTTTATCTTTTTCAGTACCCTTATCGTGTAAGATTTGTCGCAAAGCAATATTGCTAAGCCACGAATCCCAATCCCATAACTGATCCGGATAGTTGTCGCTCCCAGGTGTTAAGAAAGGAAATAAGAAAGCCCCACCCGATTCACGATACATCTTTTTATAATCCTTATAAATATTTTCGCGGATAATTTTATCGTAATCCTTATAATTCAAATCAGCTTGGTTAGTAGCATACAAAAATGAACTAAGCGCAAAAAACGCAAAAATACAAAGCCCTGTTTTTCTCATAGATGTGTGATTTTAACTAACATATTTTCAAGATGATGTTTATTTTGTAAAAACATTCTTTAGTCTTATATCTCTTGATGAGCTTCCAATTTGTAGTTCAAACTGACCTGATTCAACAACCCATTTATTTTGTTTCGCTGAGAAAAATGACAAATCTTCAATTGCTATTGGGAATGAAATTGTTTTTGTTTCACCGGGTTGTAAAGATATTTTTTCAAAATTCTTTAATTCTTTTATTGGTCTATCTTCGGATGAAACCAA
>JBMOHG010000373.1:0-3486 GCA_049317965.1 Paludibacter sp. | reverse complement strand
TAAATGCAGCATCTCCATAGTTTTTGCTTACCGATGTGGCGGTGGCAAAAGCAAGATTTGGAGCAATAGCTGCAACTGTCAAGGTATAAGTTGTGGTTGCCGCACCATAACTTCCATTGGCAGCTATAGTAGCTGTAATTACAGAAGAACCAGCCCCAACAATTGCTACTTCACCCGTAGAGGCATTAATTGTTGCCACAGCGGTATTGCCACTAATGTAAGTGACAGCGCCCGCTGAAAGACTACTTGAAGCCAGATTGCTAAACGCTGCATCGCCATAAGTTTTACTCACCGAAGTTGGCGTAGCAAAAGCAAGATTTGGATTGGTTGTTACGCTACCCGAACAAGTTACATTTTGGGTAGCTAATGAAAACGCATTTACTGCCAGTGTTTCTGAATTGTAATTAGCAACAGCCAATCCCGATTTCAAACGAACATAGATTGTAGTTGTGCCAACCGTACCACCACTTTGAGTAAGAATAATAGGACTTGTTGCAACAAATGAACCTCCAGTACCAGTTGAGATTTGATAATTTGCTGAGGGTGCAATTGAGATATTTGAAGTCAAATTTGTTCCGCTTACGGTAAAAGATTGTTCTGCCGATGGACCTGCTGCAAAATTATATGTAAATCCAGTTAAAGTAGTTGACGAAATTGAAACGCTTGTTGTGGTAGCTGCAAAATTAGCCACCAGCGTACGGGCAGCCCTAACTGTAAATGAGTAGCTGGCACTTGTTGACACTTCTGTCCCATTTTCAGTCCAGTTTACAAAACGGTAGCCATTATTAGGAACAGCAACCACTGTAGCACTTGCTCCTGAAGCATACACACCACCATTTGTTACAGTTCCAACTGTGCTTGCCGAGGCATTAATTGCAACGGTAGCATCCGATGTTGGAGTTATGAAAATATCATCCAATAATATGCCTGAATAATTTGTTCTTGCGGTTGCAGCATCGTAAGTTGTTGTTAAGCCTACCCCTAAAAATGCAGTAGTAAAATCAGCCGTTGCATTGGCTGCCTTAAATGTAGGAATATCAAATGTGGCTGAATACTGAGTCCATGTTGTACCGTCGCCTGCTAATGGAATGGCACACGAAAGATTGGTTCTTTTGGTATTGTCGGTTAAAAATGTAGTTACCAATGAAGCCACATTCGATGCTTGAGGATCTTTTTTAGCCCAAAAGCTAACAGTATATTTTTGTGTGTTTGTCAAACTTAGTTTTTGAGATACAGTATTACTCGTCCAATTGTCATAATTTGTATTGGTTGTTCCATTTGCAATTCTAAAATTCATACAACTTGTGCCGCTGTGTGGGTCGGTAGTTGTGACAATTCCTTTCACATAGGTTGTATTTGGTGCTTTTTTTACCCACATACCGGGTGTAACCGTAATAACGCTATTAGGATTTGCGGTTTCTGTTGTCGTATTCTGAATTGCAGTAACACGACGAAGTACATTTAAACTGCTTTCAGAAACAGTGTATCCGCTGGTAGCATCTTCAAAACCGGCATTGATAATTGATACCGTTACATTTTGAGTCACATCCGCAGCAGCTTCGTAATAGGCGTTGGCAACTTGTTGAGCTGTAACAGTAGCTGTGCCTGGACCAACAACGGTCAATGTGCTGCCACTTACAGACACAACTGAACTATTACTTGATGTAAAAGTGATTGGTGCGGCATTGCTAACAGCACTCGACGTGGCCGTTAATCCAACGGGACTATCGCCCATTTTCAGGGTTGATAGGTCCTGAGAAAAAGTGAGCACCGGAGTTGTTTTAAATTCATAAGCACCCACTGCTGGGGTTGCCTCAAAGTTTTTACCATCAATATCTTTTGTATTAGTTGTTACAGAGATTCCTTTACCAAATAAATATGATGTACTGCTTTGTAGTTTCCAATTCGATTGTTTAATGATAGTAGAATCTGACGAAGATAACGAAGCCAAAGATGAACCAACAACGGTGGTTGGCGTTTTGAACAATGGCTGATTTGCTCCAGTAGCATTCGTAGTCGATAGTGCAAAATCGTTGTATTTTATGGTTGTGCCATTTTCGGTAACTGTTTGTCCTCCATTCATCACATTCTTACTTATTGATGATGTTGCAATCATAGCTGCACCAACTGTAAAATTGGCAACGGTTGAAGCGCCATAAGTATTGTTCCATAATACATTATTAAGAATAGTATTATTCATACCCGTTCTGCTCGTAGTTTTCATTCCTGCAATTGGCACATTGGTGGATTTATTATTGGCTATGGTACAATTGATAATGGATTCGCTTCCATCAACGCCATATACATTGATTGCTGCACCCACATTGGAAGTTGTATTAGTAGCGACATCATACACCATTTCATTGTTATGTATCACGCAGTTTTTTATAGTAGAGTTAATAGTAGAAGAAGGTTGTAAACAAATCAACATACTTCGAACTTGATTTGCAGCACTTGCATTAACGGTTACCAAATTGTTTCGTACAATACAATTTGTAAAGCTTGCACTGCTAATATTTATAAACGGGTAAGCCGCACCTGTAGTTGTAGTAGTATAACTGACATTGTTCTTCTCGAACAAACAATTATTTACTAAAGCACCTGAACCGACACTAAATAACATATTATAGGGAGTTCCAGCGAAACTACTTATGCTGTACGTTACAGTGGAATTTTTAATAATACAGTTGCTGAAATTTGTATTTGTACCTGTTATTTCGATTGATCTTATATAGTTACTTGCAACAGCAGTTGCATTATGTGTAAGTGTAAAACCATCGAAAGTGTAACCAGCATTGTTTATTTTAATTGCTACAGAGCCATTAGCATTTGATGTGGTAGAAAAAGTGGTTGGATTCAAAAACTCCCATGGTTCTGTAATGCCGTTTCCGTCATTATCGTTGGTTGTACGGGTGGTAGTGGTACCAGTATTTGCTAAATCGCAACCGCCATAGTAATTAACAGTAGCATTAGTAGTAAAAGTTCCCGTAAGGGTAGTTAATGAGCCACCTTTTACATAAATATTATCGCCAGCGGTTAAAGTGCCAACGTAAGTTGCATTTACTGCTCCAGCCAGCGTCTTTACGGGCGTGTTCCAGTCAACACCATTTTGGGTATCTACACCATTCGTGGGGTCAACAAAAATATTTTTGGCATTTGCCATTGAGAAAAATAGAGATGCGCATAGCACCAGAATTGTGATTTTTTTCATGATAGTATAAATAAATAGAGATTATCAAATCACTTCGGATTGTATAGATGTATCCAGAAGTGAGTATTTTAGGTGGCAAAAATAGTGGGTATATTTGTAATCAATGTGATTTAAAAATACATATTATGTACATTATAGTACAAAACTGTAGGTGGTATTGAAGGTTTAATGGTTTGAAATGAGAAATGACGATTGGAAGGTAAAATACAGTATGTCACACTTATATTGAGATTTAGCAAAATAATTACCCCTCATTTTCCCAAAATAAAAATGTC
>JBMOHG010000372.1:0-3488 GCA_049317965.1 Paludibacter sp. | reverse complement strand
AAAAAAACACAGATAAATTCTTTTATATTTCCAAACTAAACTTGTATAGAATAATAAGAGGCGAAAAGTTTTTATACTTTTCGCCTCTTTTAGCTTTCATATTAATAATTAGTATACTGAGATTATTTATTTTTCCCAATTAATTTGTATGAAATTCCAATTTTTAGAACCGGATAAATACCGCTCCAACTTATTGTTTTCCAAGTTTCATTTAAATCGTTAATTACTTTCTGGTTTCCCTCAGCGGTAGGGGAAAATAAGTTTGTACCCGTAAGTCCAAAAACATAAGAAGTCATGTAATAAGCTCCCAATTCTAAACTTAATGCCAAACGGTGATCGCGTGATATGTTTCTACCAAAACCTATAGCACCATAAGGTGATAATCGTTCAAGTGGTTTTATTGATAAACCTATTTGTCCAAGGTCGTCAGGTTTAAATTCTATATCTCCGATTTTTAGCGAACTCGCCGATTTTAAAGTTGCCGACAAATCCATATCGGTATATACCACCCCACCCGAAAGATAAAAACCTTTAAGTAAATAAAAATCGATTATTGCCGAAATTCCACCGGTTTTAATTGTTGGAGTCATTGAAAGCGACTGTCCACCAAAATCTAAATTTATTGGGTTGTCTATATCATAGATATTTTTGATCATACTATTATCCAATTTCTCATAGCCTAAACGAAGGGCAATTCTTTTGGTTAAAGCCGTATTTAAACTCACTCCTAACCCATTGGTAGAGGCACTTACGCCCACTGCCATTCCAAAATACGAACGTTTTTTTGGAGAGTCATTATCCGACATTGTAATAATTGTTGTTTCCTGTGCTTGTGCCATTAGGGTAAATGTAAAAATGGACACAAGGAGTATAATGATTTGCTTTCTCATATTTTCTGGTATTTATTGAAGTAAATTAAAAACATTATCAGGCAACAGAATATTGTATTTTACTACAATT
This sequence comes from Paludibacter sp., assembly GCA_049317965.1. Taxonomy (GTDB): domain Bacteria; phylum Bacteroidota; class Bacteroidia; order Bacteroidales; family Paludibacteraceae; genus Paludibacter. The sequence continues at coordinate 2,528 of JBMOHG010000372.1, read as the reverse complement.
GTATTATTCTGTGGCTTTGGAATAGGAGGTAATGTAACCGATGTGGCTGTTGAACCAGAAGTTACAGTTGGAGTATAAGTCACCGTCAACATATTATTAGGAGCATTATCTACTCTGAGTTTACCCATTGCACTTGATGTACCATAAGCTGCAAAAATATCATAATTTGTACCCAATGTGATACTTAAATTGGCAATACCATTCTTTACCGAATTTATAGTCCAATTAGTTGAACCTGAGGCAGGTCTTAACATTAATGTTGCATTTGGCTTAATTATCAAATTTGGTTGAGAAGTTGAACTTAAACCCAAATCGGCCATTACTGTCAACACATTAGAACTTGTACTACTAATTGTTACTTCATAAGTTCCGCCACATAAATTATTAATCGAAAGAGTTGATGGAGTAAATGTTACCCCTGGAGTGGTGGAAGCAAATGTAATAATGGCGGGCTTATTCTTCGGCATTCTTAACATCTGAATAAATCCATAATTGGGATCGCCGGGTATCGCCGTAAATTGTTCCTGCTTATGAAAACTCCATGCATAAACATTTGTGCTTATTGTTCCTGTTACTTTCGAAACATTTCCTTTAAAAATAATTTTAGGACCTAGTGAACATGCATCTGTAAAAAAGTCCCAGTTCCAACTACTTAAATGCTTAACTGTTTCTTCCAAAACCAAATCTGCACCAACTTTGCGGACAGTGTCCATTTTTTCAAATACCCACTCGCCACTTCCTTCATTTTTACTCCACATTTCAATTACATCGTTTTCTTTAATTGGGGCATTAGTCTTCGGATTAATCATGGCTGGATCGAGTTTGGTTTTTATGCGAATTCCACCATTTTCAAAAGTTTTCACTTCTTTATCACCAGCAGTTAATGAAACTCCAAACATACCTGCCGAAACAAATTGTATCTCATCAGTAGTTCCATCAGCTTGTTTTGCACTTACACTTAATCCGCCCGGAATGGCTGCCTGAGCCGTACTATCGGTTGGGTTGTAGAAAACAATTTGCGATTTAACAGTTCCCGTAACAGGATTTCCTGCACCATCTTTAAGTACCACGTTTTTAGGTATCTCTATCGTTTGAGCTCCCGCATTCATTGTTTCAGTAGCCGTAGCCTGCAAAGCACCTGTGGCCGACGATGACGCAAAATTAGTTTTTTCACTCACAGATACTCCAAGCGGTGCATCACTAATTTTAATCAATGGAATAGTAACTACCTGTATCTTATTTTCATTAAATACTACTTTCTGAGTTACATTGATATATCCCGGCAAAGTTGTAGTTACATCAAATTCTAACGGATTGGTAAGAATCGTAGCCGTATCTACCTGATGCGGGTCTATCACTAAATCCAACATTCCCATCATACTTGTATATGTTGAAGTTTTTTGACCCAAATTACTGTAAACTGCCGAAGCATTTTTTCCACTCACTTTAACCACTGCCACATCGGTAATATAGGCCTTGGTTTTAGCATCTACAAACTCAAAATGCACCAAAGATTTGAACTCAGGTGTTCCAATAATAATTTTTACACTGTCCAGAGAGGTCTGTAGCTTTGCTAAGTCTTCGGTGAGTGTACACCTCGAAAAAAGTAGTGGAACCAATGCCAACACTACAAAAATGATTGATTTGTCAAGTTTTTTCATACATTTATGTTTTTTGAATAATTAAAATTAATGATTAGAATCCAATATTTATTATATACTCTGTGATAACAAAATAAGTTTCAATAATGTTTAGTGTACAAAATGAGAAATGTTTTTATTTCATTTTTAAAGATGCTAAAATTTCCCATAGGTTATTGGGGCTTTTACTGAGATCGGTATTAAAGAACTGTTCCATTAATACAACATAAATAATAAATCCAAAAATGATAACAAGTTGAATTACTGATGTTTTTTGTATTTCATGCTTTACTTTTACATCACAAATTTCTCCCGGACAGTATTGTGCTTTTTCCTTGTAAAACCATCCATAAAATTTACAACCCAAACAGATTCCAAATACCGACTCGAAAAACAAAAATATCAAACAAATTAAACAAATAATACCACTTATAAAGCTGTAGGAGTTGAGTATTACCATCAAAAAAAACATGATAGAAGCCAGTATAACACCTAATATCCATGCAAATTTCTTTTGTGCAGCACCTACATATTCGGGGTTTTGCTTGCTTACAAACATACGACCGATAATTAAAGACGGTGAAAATTTGGGGCTTATAAATACCCGAATAACAAAATCGGCAAAAAATACCGAAATGGAATGCTTTATAGGTATAAAATTTTGTTTAAAAACAATAAACATTAACGACAGAAACAGAGCTAAAAATAATATACCAGCTGCTGCTCTAATTTCCCTTTCGTTTAAAACCGGAATACTGTATCCTTCTACTGTTTCTCCAAATTGTTTCATACTTATTAGTTTTTTAGGGTTATAACAATCATTTATGCTTAAAATTCTATTCTTTCTCCCCCTCGTTTGCAACGAGGGATTTGTGGTTATTTGTTTTC
>JBMOHG010000371.1:0-3520 GCA_049317965.1 Paludibacter sp. | reverse complement strand
GGGAGTACATGTTGGGTCTTCGTGCCTCAGACCACACGTACTCCTATGTATTAGGGGCAGTAGCAGAAAAAAAGAAAAAGACAATGCAAATATTAAAATAACACAATGACTCCAGAACTTAAAATATCATTCTTAGACAAGGTAAAACGACCAAAGACAAGTAACAAATTCATAGACGGACTTTTAACAGTCATAACAATTCTATTTTATCCAATCATTCTTCTCATTGGACTTTTTGTTATGCTTTTGGCGGGACTACTTTCACTTTGGCAACGACTAACAATAAGAAACGAGGTTTCGCAAGAAACGAAATTGAACACAGTAAAAACGGCTAATAATGACAAAGAATGGCAGGTTTTTACTTCGACAGATTATTTCCTTATTGAACAGAAAATTGCTGGCACATTGCCCTGGGACAGCGGGGATTATTTATATCTAAGAAGTAACCCAACAATTTCTTACTTAACAGACAACATATTTGGAGACTGGTTACTTATTGACTTTAGAGGTGTTTTCTTACAAAAGTGGAATGACACTCAAGAAATAAATTGCGACTTGGCATTTATTGACTTTGACACTTTGAATGTATCTGTTTTGCAAAAAAACTTGCCAACAAAACATTGGACAACAGAGAAAATAAATGCAGATGAAATAAAATTTACGTTCACAACTTCTGACAACGACTTAACTTATATTGTTTCGCGAACAGAGGTAAATAAGAAAAATCTAGTCCAACCGGATATGTAAATTATTAGATGTTCAAAAGGTGAGCGTTGCTCGTGGGTGGGAACCAACGGTCAGCGAAGCTAATTATTTCTAATCCCACCCTTTGTATTCTTCGGATTTTTAATCCGATAAAAAGATGGTTTTTTAAGAACGCATTACAAATGCTAAGAATACAAAAGTTGGGATTAGAAATCCCAACATCGCAGCGTCCAACAATAGATTATGAAACGAGGGGGAATTCCGGTGGGACTGGGGTTTTTTGGTCAAGAAAAAAAACTAAATTCTTTGTTCTCATCAAATATAGCTGATAGATTTTTTTGGTATCATAGAATTATTAGGATGCTCTGGGGGTTTGCATTTGAAAATATTTTAAAAGGAATTATAATAAGTGAATTAAAAAGGAGTTCACATGATGCTTATAGTATATATTTAGATAAAATAAAGACTCATAATTTGATTTTTTTATTTAAAGAATCTGGATTTACGCTTGATAGCGACCAAATATTTTTCATTGAAATCATACAGAAATGTACTGTTTGGATAGGAAGGTATCCACTTCCAATAAATAAAGACCAAATGTATGATCAGAGTAAAGGAATGAATACTAGTGATGAATTACTTGTAAGATCCAAATTAACGCATGAAATGTTAATGAGCGGGGAGATCGAACGTGTTGAATGTCAATCTGATATTTTGCATTCTGCTATTGGGATTAAGGAATTAGGCATAATACAAGAATTAATTAGAATTACAACAATAAAATTTGAAGAGTACCAAGCTCCAAAGGATATATAATCATATATTACATGAAAAATGCTGCGATTCGTCGTTGGAAACCAGAGGTCTTGAGCTTGCGAAAAATTGCAATCCCAACAAAGCGGCATCAGGCATTTGAATAAGAAATGAGATATAAATCCGAAAGGACAAAGTTTTTTAGCATTTCATTAATAACCATATATAAATAATCCAAAAAACAAAACAAATGAAGAATTTATTTAGTAATTACAAATCCATTTCCAAGCCAATGCAAATAGTCATTGGGATTATGATCGTCTTTATTATTATTGGTTTAGCAAAGAGTGGATATCAAATTGGAGTTTGGTTAAGGACAATATTATAGTTTGACATTGTGATTATTTGCAACGATTGGTATTACGTTTTAAATAGGGGATACACTACGGCGAATGGAAGGTCAAAAAGTTATTTGAATAAAAAAAATATAGTATAATTATTATGAGAAAAATGATCTTTCTAATTCATTTGGTTTTGTTGTCTTTGCTACTAGTTGGAACAAGTTGTGAGAAACAACAAAAGTTCGAGATTTATGAAAATCGGGTGATTGCCTGTTGTGGTGTAAGTAATCCAACTGAAAACCTGGTATGGCTCAATACGTTGATAAAAGATATTCCATCTTCCGCTGCATTTAGTATAAAACTATATCAAGACAACGCTGACAATACACTCAATATTGTTACAGAGGATCATATTTTTACCATGGTTTATAATTGCGATGGAGAAAATCTATTTGGAGGTCATTATTATGGTGTAACAAACTTTTCTAATGAAAAATCCGCTATTCAATCTGTGTCTCCCGCGCCTTGCTCTGAGTGTGAAGAGTTCTATAATACACACCATTTTGTAGGGCTTATTTACGAAAAGAAAATAGTGGAATAGTTCTTTCCCGTCCAATGGATATATTATCAAATACTCTTTGCAAAATTGCCGGATTCATCGTTGGGATTTGCTACCTGTTGTAACTTATAAAAAACGCTTCTTTACCATTAATTTAAACTGTTATGAATAGATTTTTGAAGATTTTAAATATTGTTTTGTTGATTTTATTGATTCATTCATGTAAAAATGATGAACCAATTCTAAATGTTTGGAAATCATATACGGTAAAAGATGGATTAATTGATAATTGGGTTCATACTATTACATTAGATAATAGTGGTAATAAGTGGTTTGGAACATCCAAAGGATTGTCGAAATTTGATGGTACTACATGGGTAAACTACACTGAAAGCGATGGACTAATAAATAATTATGTAAATTCTATTACAATTGACAATTTAAATAATCTATGGATTGGAACAATCAATGGAATATCAAAATTTGACGGTGAAAACTGGACTAATTACTCCAAAAAAGATGGATTAATTGATAATTCTGTTTTTGATATTGCTATTGATAGAGATGGCAACAAATGGATTGGTACCAATATGGGCGTTTCAAAGTTTGATGATTCACATTGGATAAGTTATACTGTAGATAGCGGTTTAATACATAGGCAAGTTAGAAAAGTTGCAATAGATTTACAGAATAGAAAATGGTTTGGGACATTTGATGGGTTAACAATTTACAATGATACAACATGGAATTCATATCAAAGCAATCAATATAATCCTTTAGGTACAATACCATTTAATGTCATCTCATCTATTGCTGTTGATTCAAAAGGCTATATTTGGGTTGGTTCTTATTTAGGTTTAGCCTCAAAATTTGACGGTTTACATTTCCATACATATTCGGTTGATATTGGTTTGGCTAGCGATTATGGTATATCCGATATTAAGATTGAAAAAAACGGTAATGTTTGGTTTGCATCATACGGTACAGGAGCAACAAGATATGATGGCACAACTTGGAAAAAATATAATAAATCAGATGGCCTTTTAAGTGATTATATTTTTGCGATGGCAATTGATAAGGAAGGAAATAAGTGGTTTGCTACTGAAAATGGATTATCAGTATTGACTGATAAATAATTACAACTCGTGTGGGAAGGAAAGTT
>JBMOHG010000370.1:0-3548 GCA_049317965.1 Paludibacter sp. | reverse complement strand
TTTTCATCAATTACCACGTTTGGCATATTTTCCCATACAAACGATGCTCCGGCTGCCAGTGGGATGTTATCGTTGATAATAGCGGCATCGGTGCCAATGTTCTTAAGTGTGATGCTACCATACCCATCGGCTATAATACTGTCGTTGGTGGTAATCACATTGTTTTTAGATGTTACTTTATACATGGTATTCAATTTGAAAATTTATGAATTTGAAAATTTGAAAATTACTCTACTTCAACTTTTTTAGAATATAATAGGCTATAGCTCCGGTAATTATTAGCGTTCCGGCACTGATACCAATTTGAACGGGTGTTACGCTATCAATTTTTTTTTTATAAAAGCGGAAACATACTGTTCAAATTCTGCTACAGTAATTTGTCCGTTTTTATTAATGTCTATAATCGGGTTTGCCCGTGCCACTGTTTCAGCACTCAAAGTATCTGATTTCAATACCCAATTGGCATCGCGGCCAATCATTATAGGAAAGAAAACTATTTTGTACAAATCGTACACGCTGTGAATTTTGCCCGTGTAAGGTTTGAAATATTTATACACATAAAACAATTGTTGCACGTTGGTAAGCGCCAATAGCTTATCAACTGTAGTTTGTAGGCCTATTGCGGTGGATGGCATGAATTGGATCAGTCCTGTTGCCCGTGTTTTTGGGTTTCGGGCTTTTTCATTCAATCGGCTTTCTGCATACATGCAAACCATCATATCATCTACATTGCAACCCAACAAACCACATATACGGTTCAATTCTGCTATAAAAGCGACCTTGTTTGTTTTAATAAAATTTTCGTACATCATACTATATATCTTTTCATTGAGTTCATAACACTGATAACTAAATTGTAATATTCCGGGCTTGTAGCGTAACCGGCTTTAAAAATTTCGGCAAAGAATTTTTCAGGATCGTTTTTATAATTAAAAGCGGCCTGATATCTATCGGCACCATAAATTAAACTTGCATAATCGGCAAAACTTTCCGTTGGGCTTTTATAGGCTTTAAACCACCGTTTTACTACATATTTAAATTTGCTGCCTGTGTAAGTAACTGAAATTACAACCGGATACCTTACATTTTTTGTTTCGTGGTATTCAACGGTTTTAAGTAGTTGACGTTTACCGTTGTATCCGTTCGGGGCTGTATATCCAAAATAATTGTACCCCGGTGCTTTTTCTCCCCAACCACTTTCGAGGGCTGCTTGTGCCAATGTAACAAGCGGGGGAACTCCATATTTCCGGTAAACATTATTAGCATGCACAATATTTTTTACTAAGAATTGTTTTACTGTCATCTCAATATTTTTTATCTCATAAATGATAATAATGTAATACCGGCTGTAATCCAACCAATCCAGCCGTTTTTAATTTCGGTTTTTGGTTGATCAGGATTGCCCGGGTTCAATGGATCGGTAATTTGTCTGTACGGAATAAATTCAAAATCCAATTTATTTGGTTCTATTCCTTTCAAGTTATGCCAAATATCGGCTTCGCGAAACCAACCAGTTGGTCTACGATTACAATTTACTAATTTGCTTTCCAACCAAATTTTACCATCCACTACACAATAGTTTCCGGTTAATGTACCAATGGCTTTGTTTTGACTAATCAAACGGTCGTAACTCCTGATGCATAAACCTTTTTCGGCTATGGGTTCGGTAAACGTTCGTACCCACGTGCATTGTATCCACACTGCCAAACCAATAAGTTGTTTATGAATTTCAATAGTATTTGTATCGGGAACTACGGGGGGAATAACAGTTGTACCCGGGTTGACATAAGGTTCTGTAGTATGCCCACCATTTTTAAGATACTGATCTTCGTAATGGGTAATTATATGACAATCGGATGTTGGATAAGCTACATCAATCATTATCAAACCTTTTAAAGTTTCATCTTCAGATAAAAAAGATTGATCGTCCTGATTGATAGTACCTGAAATTAATTTGCACACTGTACTACTGTCGGCACCGGCACGGCTCGAATAAGGATGTTCATATCCAACCTCTTCAATAGCATCTAAAATATACTGATCTTCTCTACATGTGATATTAATAATATCACCATTAAGATAGTTTTCCAATTTTAATTTGAAGTCCATAATTATTTTTCTCTTTTAGATAAAAATTTGTCGATAACTGTAAACCCTAAAAATCCAGCTGCTAAATATCCGGCTGTTTTCAAAATGCCTGCACCTGATCCATCCATTTTACCACGGATGTATGCTTCATCAACCTGTCCGTTTAAGTCTGCTAAAACAGCCGCGCGCGCTTCAGGTGATAATGTTGCAAGTGCTTTTGTAAGATCTTCGCTTACTTTTAAATCGGCTTTACTATCGGTATAATCGGGTTTGAAAATTAAATAGAGTATTGCACTTACCAACAAAGTAAATACCACTGATACAATTATATAAATTACAATAGGTGCAATACCAATGCCTGAAATTTCGGTATTACTCATAAAACTATTCAAGCTACCTGAATACTTTGTAAATCCCGGGGGTGTTCCCGTTTGCTTTGCATCTAAAAACGGGCTTGTTAGTAATTTTTCGTTTCGTGCTGTCAAACGGGATTGCAACCCGTATAATCTTTTTTTAAAATCCGTTGGAACTGAAATTTTATTATCAGTCATATATTGCATCATTCCGGCACAAAGTAAATTATTTTCGAGGATGGTTTTATTGTTGGCTATCAAACCATCAATTAAACTCTTTGCCCCTGAATGGCTACCCATTGCGGCCGTACGGTATTCTTTGGCATCCACACATCCATAATTATATTTACGACCTTCATCGTCTGTAATTTCACTCTCAAAAACCACCTGTACATAATTATTTCCGTCTTCAGTTACAAACCTTCCAGTAAGATAACCAACGCGGGTATTTTCGTTTACAGTAAGTCCGTACCCAAAATTTGGATATGCTACAAAAACATTTGCATTATCTTTAATTGATATTATTGCAAGTCCTTTGCTTTTGGTTTCGAGGTTTGGAAATTTATCTTCGTACATAAGAATATAATTTGAGAATTATTCAATTTGAAAATTTGAAAATTTTACTTTTTACCAAAAAAGAATAATAAACCTATAGCGGCTATTGCAATAGGTATAATTGGAAGTTTTTTAATTACGGGGGTTTCTATTGGTTTATTAACCTGATAAATACAATCTCCATTTTTAACCGCTCCATATTTGCCTGTACTACCGGGATTAATTAATAAAACCTGATCGTATAATGTTCCCATTATTCGGGTGCTAAATCCGGTTAACTGTCCAATCAAAGTATTTTGTGGTACGATAATTTTTTCAGTAGGCCCGGCAACTAAAATAACTTCTACATCTCTCTTTGGTGAAATTACATAATAATCCATCAATGATGCATTATCTCTTTGGTCGAATACTAAATTGTTCATGATAATATAATTTGAAAATTATTCAATTTGAAAATTAAAAAGACTTTAGCAATCCTTTTGCAGTTTGATACATCGGGTTTCCGGTTGCTGCCATATTTGCCACGGTTTCAATAATATCAATAAAATCGGG
>JBMOHG010000369.1:0-3550 GCA_049317965.1 Paludibacter sp. | reverse complement strand
ACCAAACCTGTTTCATCGTTCCATATTTCATTAAACCAATCTTTCAGGTCTTCTCTATCCCTGTCGTTATCAACAAGCATGTTTAGTTCAATATTGGGGTGACTTCCAATACCTAAACCATTTACTGTGAAATTCGAACTCCCAATGATTGCTTTTTCCACACCACTTTGTTGATGAATATGATACATCTTGCCATGAAGGAAATTAGGCTTCACCATGGATTTTATATCTACCTTTTGAGTTATCCAATCAGCACATTCTCTAGCAATGGATTTTTGAGTCAGTCGGCTTTGCAATGGAATTATGAGTTTATCATCCTCAATTTTGAAATCCCGTTTATTTACCTTTGTGGGATCAAGTGCTTTTATAAATGTAGGTTCACCAAATAGAAAATTAAGATGATCAATTCCATCCAATTCCTCTTTTAGTTTTTCATAAGCATAGATTGTAAAATATGCGGAAACAATAGACAAATCAGCATTTTTATTGATATTCTCCTTCAGAAAGTTACCAACACTTCCTCTTTCTTTGTTGTCTCTAATGGATGAACGGATTTTAGTCATATTTCAATTTTTGCTTATGATAAGTAATTCTATAAATAGCTAGAAGCTCTATCTGAGCCACAAAAACTCAACTCTAATTTACTTCCTTTTTTTAGACAACTACAAAACTACAAAATCCATTTCACATTTCAGCACTTTGAGTTTATTTATTTTACATCTGGCAGTTTTATTTGGGTATTCGTGCATTTATTAACTTCAACGCTGCTTTTTCATTTTTTCACGGTGTAACATCTTGCTTTAAACCAGATTATTATCTTAAGTGCTTTATTTGAAATAATACATAAAAAAAACTAGTATCTTTTCTTTTCTTTCTTTTTACATTGTTTAATTATAATCATTTTGTACATTTGCAAATAGTAAACAATTAAATCTTAACTTAATCCCAAAAACATACCTATAACTATGGAAAAACTCATTAAAATTGCCAATGATATTGAAAGCATTTTCGAAATTGTTTGTGTTATTTCAGACGAAAAGGAGTTGTTTTTTGAAAATTTCTCAGTACTTCATGACAAACTAATCTTAGCTAATAACTTAATATCCAACATTAAACTTGACCCTATTATCGAAGAAATTTGGGAGTTTAGCTCGTTTCCAGACAGGGACAATCAGATCGTTAATTTAGTAAATGATAAATTTAATAAATTAATAACATGGAAGCCGAATACTGTTAGTATTATGGAAATGAATAATAAATTAATGGATGATTTAAAAAAATTTTACAATAGGCAGGCTTGTATCGAACATGAATATAATCCCTATGAACAGTCTTTCTTAAATCCATTGTACAAAGAAATTGGTCAACGTGCCTATAAATTAGATAGTGAGTTGGCTGAAATCATGAATTATTTCTACGAAAGAGGTAAAAATGAATTGATGGAACTTGGATACATTTCCGAACATTTTACGTTTAAACTAAATCCTGAAAAGATGAGTGATTTTGCTCACCTTCTTGTAAAAATGCATGAAAATAAATTTTTTATAGCTACAAATAAAGATGAACCTCTTACCGATTTAATTGTATTATATGCTTTTGGCGAGTTATTCAATTGTGATTTGATGAACAAATATATGGATATTTATGAATCTGACTATATACCAATGGTTAACTTTGGTGAGTCCAACTATTCTGAGTCCACCATAATCCCTATATCAGAAACAAGTGATTTCACAGGTAAACCATTTCCGGAATACCTGTTACATCCCGAAAAAATAAAATTAGCCGAATTAATCAGAAAAGAAATCTCGAAAGAAAAAGGTAAAAAAATTCGCATATTCCTTGCTGCCTTAGAACAAAATAACGCACCACTAATTACCATCGGTTACCGTCAGGCAAAAGATATTTACAAATCAATGACCGATTACTTTTCTTGGGATATTGGTTCTTATCAAAGCGTTTTTAATTATAAAATAGACTTCAAGAACGATCAAATTGAAATTGATAAAGCAACTATTCGTTTAAACCACATTTTAAATACATTTCAAAGATAAAAAAACAGATATGGGTAGCTAGACCAAATAAGTTTTGCAATTGATTGAGAGTCTGTAATTGAGAAAACAATTCAGATTTTTGAATTAATTCATTTTTAGCTTCTAATTTTATTTCTATGTTCAATTGCCCCCAACCTTTGAATTGCCTTCAGCTTTTTCTTTTGAATTGCCTCCAGCTTTTGTATTGCCTCCAGCTTTAGCTGGAGGAGGAAAAAGTGTATATCAAGGGGCTTTAGCCAAAAATTCATTTTTATATGTCTAATTATCTGATATTTACAATTTAGGCTAAAGCCATTAAAAAAAATAATCCCATTTACCACCAGCTAAAGCAGGTGGCAAATAATGTGAAATATTCTGGATTTTAAAAACCGATACTTATCAAAAAATTCTTGTCCCAGCTTGTTTTAGCTTGTCTCAGCTTGCTTAATATTGTTCCAGCCTGTAAGTTTTTTTCAAAATCTTGTCCCACCTTGTATCTTCCTGTATACAAGAATAAACAAGTAACTTTCTGATAACCAATTCACTTATTTCATATTTCTTTGCAGCACAATTAACCCTGCTGCATTTTTTTTGTGCCGCACACAAAATTAAAAAATATGAAAACAAAGTCTCGTCCACCACCCAACTTTCATCGGACTTCCCTTATAGTTCCCTTATAGTCCCCTTAGGTTTCCCTTAGGTTTCATAAATTCGATTTTTAAGTCATTTTTTGGATTGGAACATTTAAAAATGACAATTATATATCAAAATTATTAACAAAATAAAATATTAAAATTATGTCAGAATTTATTTCTTCGACCTTCGGTAAAATCTCCGGACGTCACGGTAACGCAGTTGCTATGCAATCAAAATCAACAGGTAAAACCTATTTGAGATTGCACAGTGTACCAACCGATCCTAAAACTGCAAAACAATTAGCACACCGTGCAAAATTCAGCTTCGTAAACCAGGAGATGAGTTGTCTGCGCAACCTTTTCAAAATTACTTTTGGTGGAAACCAGGGAGTTAATAAGGCTATTTCATTAGCTTTCAAAAACGTAACAGGAGAATATCCAAATTTTTCTTTTGATTATAGCAAATTAATCATTTCAACAGGAAATTTGAATACTTCCGATTTGCTGTCTGCCACTAAAACGGTAGGGACAAAAGTTAATTTTGAATGGGACCCTACCATTGGTTTTCAGGGCGACGATAACGATGGTGTGAATCTGGTCTTTTTAAGTGCCATTTCTAAAATTGGTATCATAAAACAGAACCATGCACTCCGCGGAGTTGGAAATGTTGAAGTTGAATTACCACCTGTTTGGGCAGGTCAGGATGTCCATTGTTGGATTTTCTTTTCTTCGCCTGATGGTTTAACAAATTCCACCAGTCAATACATGGGACTTGTTCAGCTCTAATCATGTTGGAATGAGTGCCAAAAAGCACTCCTACTAACCTTAACTAAATGAGCCAATCGAAAATCTTCATTTTTCGGTTGGCTCTTTTTTTTGAAA
>JBMOHG010000368.1:0-3550 GCA_049317965.1 Paludibacter sp. | reverse complement strand
AGATTAATTTTTCAACAGCCAATCAAACACATTTTTGTGTATTATTCCTGCTCTGTTTTGTGGAAAAGACTCGGTAGTTAAAAGATATTTAGAGTAATTATCTTTCACCGATTCTAAAGGGGCAAATTCTCGGTTTGCAGTTTCAGTATTCGATATTTCCCACGAAACTTGATAATATTCAATTTCACCATCACGATTTTTGACTATGAAATCAATTTCGCCGTTGCGTAATGCGCCAGTCCAAATTTTATAACCACGTCGTAAAAGTTCAAGATACACTATATTTTCCAGGATATGTCCTCTGTTGGCATCTCGTTCTCTTCCAAGTAGTACATTCAAAAAGCCCACATCCACCAGATAGTATTTTTCCAATGTTGCAAGTTGTTTTTTTCCTTTTATATCGAAACGATGAACGCAATAAAACACAAAACTTTCGACTAAATATGCAATAAAATTTTCAACAGTTGAATGGTGAACTGTTTGATTATCCGCTTTTAAAGCCTTAGATATGCTGCTGGGCGACACTTGACTGCCGATACTTGAAGCGATAAACTTTACAACATTTCCAAATGCTCGTTTATCGTAAATCTTATGTCGTTGTGTAATATCTTTCTCAATAATAGTGGCATACAGAGCTTCGAGATATTCGTAAACGATATCATATCCCTCTTCACGCAAATCTACGCCTTTGGGAAGTGATGTTTCATTTACATACTCAAAAAAATAGGTTTCGTAATTGAGGTATTTGTTTTTTATGTCAACACCTCTGGCTTCCAAATACTCAGCAAACGAAAATGGCAAGATTGAAATTTCTATATACCTGCCACTCAATAATGTGGCTAATTCACCAGATAGTAAATTTGCATTTGAACCAGTAATATATACATCTGTATTTTTGGTGGCATAAAGCCCATCTACTAATTTCTCGTAATCGGTAATATTTAGAATTTCATCCAGAAAAATATAATTCTGTTTGTCAGTTTGTAATTTCAATTTCATTTCAAAATAGAACGTGTCCCACTGTTTATTTAGAAAATTTTCGGGAAGTTCAAAATTGTAAAACTGTATTTGTTCAGGCATTACACTTTCGCTGAGCAATAAAGTTCGGAACAATTCTAACAACGTTGATTTTCCCGAACGACGTAATCCAGTTATTACTTTGATAATATCTTTGTCTTTGTACGACAAGAGTTTATCAATATATTCTTTTCTCTGTGTTAGATTTTTCTTATTGCAAAGACACTATAAATTATCAAAACTTGAAAAAAATGAAAGTTTTGATAATTTATAGCCTGACAAGGCCGAGCGAAGGTGTTTCAATGGCAACAGAATATTTGAATAATAGTCATTATACAAGTTCTATGTGTTTGATAAATTTATTTTTATATTTTATGACTAGGAAATGGAACGCTGATTTCCGCTGATACAGCGGATTTGAACTGATAAAATATTAAAACGGATTATTTAACGGATTTTATTCCCAATAAATTGGGACTGATTTAAAGAACTGAGTCTTAATCAGCCCCGAATTCGGGGATTAAATCCGTTTAGATCCGCTAAATCAGCGAAAATCCGCGTGCTATTATCTTTAATATTTGAACTTATATAAACTCTAATGATCCGTTTAGAAATAATATAGGTTAAAGCGAATAGTCTGTTTTTTTTTAAGTAAAATTGTTTGTATGCAAAACCTGCCGGTAGTTAAATTCTGGCAGGTTTTTTTACGTGGACAATCCACAAAGAGTACGCAGTACCTTTGAGAGTTTGTGGATGTTGGTTGTAGATATATCCACTTTCAACAAGAGATTGCAACCCCTTGTTGTGATTCACCTTGGAGCAATTTTTCAAGATTTGAAACAGTTTCGTGCTTTAGGTACAAAATACTCTTTAATGCCTCGAAATACTCGACTATTAAAGGATTTTTGCATTTCGATTGGTGAGTATCTCGAATACTCGACTAAATAAGGATTTTGGGACAATTACAGTGATATTTTAAAACTACCTTTTGGCTGATTATATTTAAACCGTCAGACTTTTTTTATGACATTAAAAAATCACGGATATAAATATGTTGTATGCCTTGGTAGGTATTGCCATAAAACTGGTCATTGGTAATAACTATTTTAGGATAATTGTCTTTGATTCTTAATAAGTTGCCAAATTCGCGCTCAATGGTTTTTTGTTCGTCCAACCGGAGTGCTACTTGAATATACATAGTTTCACCATTTTTCCGACAAACAAAATCAATTTCATTACTGTCGAATACGCCCACTTTTACATCCCATCCTTTGTACATTAGATGATTGAAAACTGCATTTTCGAGTATTTTACCTAAATCATCCGGCCGATAACCAATGAGAATATTTCTAATTCCTAAATTCTCAAAATAGTATTTCTCTCCTACTTCAAAAATGCGCCGCCCTTTTATATCATATCTACTCACTTTGTGAACCAGGAAAGAATTTGCCAGTTGTTCGGTATGGAGCTGTATTTGATTGGGTGAAGTATTTGTTTGCTGTGATTTCAGAAAATCACTAATTCGTTTTGCCGAAAACAGATTTCCAATATTATCTGCTAAAAAAACTATTAATTTTTCAAGTAATACGGTATTTCTGATATTGTATCTACTTACAACATCACGGTAAACTATGGTTGAATAGATGCTTCTCAGGTATTCAAAAACCTGATTATTTAGCGGTAAATTTATTAAGTAGGGTAGTCCTCCATAAAAAAAATAATTATTAAGATTTTCTTCACTGTTCTCAATCTGATGAAATACTAAAAATTCAGGATAGGATAAACTCATGATATTGAATTCAATATAGCGTCCGCTTAAATATGTAGCTAGTTCGCCCGATAGCATGTTGGCATTACTTCCTGTAATGTAGATGTCGTTGTTTTCGTTCAAGAGTAAGGAACGTAGTGCCTTTTCAAATTCTACAATATCCTGAATTTCGTCGATAAATATGTAGTTTTTTCTTGTATCAACTGATAATGAGATAACATAGTTATTCAAATCCTGAGCATTTCGGATAAAATCGAAATTCAAATCTTCTTTATTGATATAAATGAGGTTTGCGTTAGTATCAAGTTGTTCAATTACTTGCATCAGCTGAAATAGCAAATAACTTTTGCCAACACGACGCTGCCCTGTAAGCACTTTTATCAGGTTTTTGTTTATAAATGGTTCAATGCGATGAATATAAGCATCTCTTCTTTTTAATTCCTTTGGGATATTTAATGTTTTCATAATTGGAGGTATGTTTATAATTTGGAGAAATTATGTAAATAGTTATAAGTATGATTACAATAATGTGCAAATATACAAAGTATTTTAATTATACAAGCAATAATCTTTTATTAATTTGGATTCCAATCAATCAGGCAATTATTACTAGTGAGATAATTTTATGAAATAATCAATTTAAAGTAAAGTAATTTTCAAGGAATATACAGCACCTTTGAGCGTTAATTCGGGTTAAAGGTTTTCGAGAGTCATTCAAAAAAAATCTTTTGTATCTCGAAATACCCGACTTCAAAAGGATTTTGC
>JBMOHG010000367.1:0-3572 GCA_049317965.1 Paludibacter sp. | reverse complement strand
CTTACTTTTGCCAAATCAAGCCTTGTTGAAGCACCAATTTCTACTGGTTGGAAAATGCGTGAAACTACGGCAATTGATTGGTTATCAGCAATTGTACCCGGATGTGTACACAGCGACTTATTGCTAAATAAACAAATTCTGGAACCCTATTTCCGAACAAACGAGAAGCAATTGCAATGGATTGATAAAAAAGATTGGGAATATAAAACGTCATTTGATGTTACCAAAGAAGTTTTTTCTAATGAACATATTGAATTGGTATTTAGAGGATTGGATACTTACGCAACTGTTTATTTTGTTCAATTATCAGTAAATGGTCAAAGTGAAATTAAAAAAGTAATCATCCGTTAATACTTAATAATATGAAAACCACAGAGCAAATCACAGAAAAACGGATATACTTAAATCCTGCAATAGAGCTAATTAAGTTAGATAACGAAATTTCATTAGCATTGCAATCTACTCCGCCGGATGGACCTGGTGAAGGTGCATCATTGGCACCTGAATATATGAATATTGATCCGTTTAAAACTACTACGACGTAATCAATATTGTTTTTATAGTTAGAAAAATACACCCACACTCAGCAAATATGTTGAGATGTGGGTGTTTTGTTTAGAATTTGTAAACGTTGCTATAGTAAGACTTTTGTATTTACAAGGTGGAGGAGGAAAAAACGTAGTTTATAAGTCATTCATTTTGCAAATTAGTTAATATTGGTTTTAATCAAAAAATAGTGCTTTTTTTAGCCTAATTTTGCAGGGAATAAAATGATTATTTTTTGCCTTTCAAAATATCCCCAAAATATAATGTTTGAAAACACATTTGCATGTGAGCCTATTATTAGCAGAATTAAACAGAGTTCTGCTTTTTCTACATTAAGGTTTGGAAAAAAAAGAAAATTGGTTAGTTTTATATTTTGTTCTGTTTTATTCTTTTCGGCTTCTGCTCAAACTGCTTCTACAAATTCAGCGCTTTCGGGAAAGATTGTTGCAATGGAGAATGGACTAAAGCGTCCGCTGGAATATGCCACAGTACGTTTGCTTGGTGCCACTGACAGTATATTAGTAAGTGGTGCAACCACCAACGAATTGGGATATTTTAAATTAAATGCCATTTCGGGGAAAGATTATATTCTGTTTGTTTCGTGTGTAGGTTATAAGAATTTATACCAACCAGTACACATTCAAAACAATAAACGGGAACATATTTTCAGCGAGATTTTATTGCACGAAAATTCAATTGTACTTTCCGAAGCCACAGTTGTCGGCCAACGTTCTGAAATGGTAGTAAAAACAGATACAGTTGAGTACAATGCCGGATCATATATGCTCAAAGAGAATGCCGTGGTGGAAGATTTACTGAAACGATTACCCGGAATAACGATTACCGAAGATGGCAAAATTTTGGTAAACGGTAAGGAAGTAAAAAAAGTAATGGTAGACGGAAAAGACTTTTTTCGAAGCAATCTGAATCTTTCCATTAAGAATATTCCTGCTGATATTATGGATAAGTTGCAGATAATTGATGACAAATCGGAACTTTCGAAATTAACCGGAGTTGATGATGGGGAGGAAAATATTGCCATAAATATTACCATTCAAAAAGGAAAAAAACGTGGCTGGTTGGTAAGCAGCAACTTGGGTGGCGGGCAGGAACTTAATGCAAGTACAGGAGATATCAAAAACGTTATTTTCGACAATATAAAAATTGGAGATAAAAAAATAACTACTCAAAATGTCGCTGAATTTATAACACTTATGGGTAATATTTCCAATTTTACTTATAAGTAAAGTTATCTTAATAAAGTAAAAAGACGGTATATTGTCAGTTTTTTTAAGGATTATATTTATCTTTTTGTGCGTGATAAATATAATCCTTTTTTTTCACTACCCAACAGAGTATTTAAATTGTCTTCATAATATTGATACATTATGTATAAAAAGTATTTGACTGATTACTTAAAAATTCAATTTATTATGAGAAAAATCACTATTATCATCGCACTTTTATGCAGTATTTCTGCATTTTCCACACGCTATTTAGTACAAAAAAATGGCACAAGTTTATGGAATGGATCTGCCACTGGAACCATTGTTACGTTGGGTGCTGCACAAACCCTTAATGCATGGTATTCTGCTACCGATGCTTCTTTAAATTCTGGTGACGAAATCTGGTTGGCAACAGGAGTTTATGTAACCGATGGTACTATTACACTAAAAAATGGTGTAAGTTTATATGGCGGTTTTGCCGGAACTGAAGCCACAGTGGGAGCTAGAAGTAAAGGTTCGAATGCTTGGTCTTTTACGAATACTACCACCATTGATGGTAATAATGCTAGTCGACAAGGTATTATTACCTTAAATACTAACACGGTTACTTCTTACATTGATGGCATCACAATTACAAAATATAATGTAACTAAAGCAGCTGGGAATTTAACAGGTATTGGTGCGTCAGTAATGGCAAATTGGATAATGCAAAATTGTATCGTTACTGCTAATACTTTTACAAATAGTACAGATAAACAATGTAGAGGTGCTGGTGTGTATGTGAAGGGAGGTCAACTGCTAAACTCGTATATTTATAATAATTCGGCAACCAAAGGTACAGGTTCAGGAAGTACTTATGGTGGTGGAGTTGCATTTTCATCCAATGCAACTCCAGCGACAGTAGTTAAAGGCTGTACAATTTCTAATAATACATCTACAGTTGTGGGCGGCGGGATCGCCATTCTTGATGGTGTTGGTGGCACACTCGAGGATTGTATAATACAGTTCAACACCAATACCGCAGGTCAAGGAGGTGGTTTAGGTGTTTCTAGTGCAACAGGTACTGGAAATAGTGCATTTAGTATTAAAAACTGCCAATTTATTGAAAACACTTCGCTGCAAGATGGTGCAGGTGCAATTTTAAACTTAGCAACTTCACAGACTACTTCTATCGAGGGTTGTTCATTTATTGGTAATATAGCAACTGCTCCTGCAAATGGAGGTGGAGGTTTGTATGTTTCTGGAGGATTATATTCTCCAATTAAAAACTGTATTTTTAGAAATAATAAAATAGCTTCGACGAATGGAGGAACAGGTAAAGGAGGTAGTGCCTTTTATATAGGCGTTGCTGCAACCGTTCAAAATTGTATTATAGCAAATAATACAACAGTTGCGAATACAGATGGAACAACCCCGACACATACAATGACTTTTCTTAACGTTGGTTCAAAATTGTTAAATTCAACAATTGTAAACAATCAAACAACAGGTAGTGGAGCAGCATTAAGTTTAGATGGGAAAGTAAGCACTTTAACTAATTGTGTATTTTGGGGAAATACTACCAATTTTTATGGTCATACTAATTCAACTTTGACATATAATGCCACTGATGGAATAGTAATTACTGGTACAGGAAATATAAATACATTGACTTCACCATCAACTAATAATAACACTTTTGTAAATCCAACAACTTATATTGGAGTACCTTCGACATCTGATGGTGATGTACAAAAAGCTGCTTCAGCATCTGCCGATTGGAGTTTGAAATCGGGTTGTCTTGCTATAAATACAGGTACT
>JBMOHG010000366.1:0-3574 GCA_049317965.1 Paludibacter sp. | reverse complement strand
TACCCATCATCGAAACTCCAGCACCATTGGCTGTACCCGTGCTTGTTCCTTTAATAGCCTGATTATTATAAATCCACGAGTTTAGTAGTTGCCCACTACCTGTAATATTCACCCCAACCCCATTACAAGTTGATGTTCCTGATAAAGTATATTTATTATCAGTTACAATGCAATTTTGCATAATCCAGTTGTCCATTAGCTTTACACCTACACCAATTGTACCTGCAGAAGTACGATAATATTTGGTGATTGTAAACCCATCAATATAGGTGGATGCAACACTTGCAGTGGTCGCAAAGCAATTTTTATCGGCCGAACCACCATCCATTTTCGTCACATTTGTGAATTTCCAAACTTTGCCACCCGATACTTTGCTTCTTTGAGAAACAGCTGTTTCGGTACCGGCAAAACCACCGTACATACTTACACCCGATTTAAGTGTAATACCACCTCCATTGATATACGTTCCAGCTGCAAACCAAATTTCATCTCCGGCAACTAAAGAGCCAGTAATTCCATTATACCATGCACTAAGTGAATTGTTAGCTGGCAGAGTTACTTTTGTTTCACCGGCAACAGCTGCTCTGGTCCATGTAGAGGTTGCATTAAGTCCGTTGGCTTGTACCAAATAGCGCATTGAAAACGCCGAAATGCTGCATAAGAATGCAATAATTAAAGTAAGTTTTTTCATAAAAATAGTATTATTTATTGTTAATTTTATTGGTTACGAGTTGAGTAACAAAAAGAATGATTACAAATAAGTATTCTATATTAAAAATAAGTACTCAATTAATATGTTAAATAACAAATACCAGACATAAAAAAATCTGAATCAATTTTTTGAATCAGATTTTTTTAATAAAAGTTTTTTTGAGTTATTTACACATCTTCCAGCGATAATCCGCGATATTCTATTTTGTATTTCGACAAATCAGTTTCAAATTTGGAAGTTTTTTCTTTCAGTTTTTGTAAATCGATTTTATTTTTATTTCGTTTGACTTCTGCAATAACAGCTGTTTTATTAACTGAATCGATAGCCACAATATCAATTTCATTTCCACCTTTTCTGTCCCACGCATTACCTATTTGTGTAATAGATTCTTCTTCGGCTATTTTATCCCGAAAATAACGTTCAAGAATCAATCCACTATATTGCTCATAATTAAGTTGTATGTATTCTTTTAGTCTATCATTTTTTCCTAATTCAAGCATGGATTGATTAGGATAAATAAATCTGAACCAAAACAATAAGAAATTGTCGTTGAGACTCCAACGAATATTCCTGCTTTCGGGTTTTGAAAAAATGGGTCTATTTCTTTTAATAAGAGAATATTCTACTTCAAGGTTCACAAGATAAGTTCCGGTATTTTTTTCAATAATTGAATCAATTTCGTTTTGTGCCGTTTTGCCGGAAGCAATCAATTGAAGAATTGAGAAATAAGTGCCATATTCCTTCCCAAATTCCGAAATAAGTAAGTCTCTGCCTTCACTCAAAAAAGGCGAATCAGGGCGCGTTACATATTCAATCATTTTATCCTTAGTGGTGGCACCCGATTCCATTAATAGAGTAATATATTTGGCTACGCCTCCTGTGATAAGATATAAACAGAGAATGTCTTCCGAACTAAATTTGGGATTATAATCATTTAGAATTTCTTTTATGGTATTTATAGAAAACGGACGCAAAACCATTCTTGAAGTCAATCTACCGAAAAGTGGTTCTTTTTCATTTTCAAAAATCTTTTTCATCATCGAGTATATAGAACCACAGGCAATAAAATTGATTTTCGATTTATCCTTATATCTATCCCACAAATCCTGAATGTCGCTAAAAATTGATTTGTTTACCCGTTCAAGTTCCTGAAATTCATCAATTATAAGTGTAAATGGCTCATTTATCGAAAATATTAAAAGTTGCTCAAAAAAAGTCCTAAAGTCCGTAACCGTTCCAAATATCTGAAGATTAATAGCTTCTAATGCATCTTTTTGAAATTGATTGCAAAGCAATTGTTCGTTCTTACGTGACACAAATAAATAGAGAAAACGATCTCCTTTAACCGACTCCATTAGTAAAGATGTTTTCCCAATACGTCTACGTCCAATCACAGCTGTAAAACAAGCACTGTTTTTTGATTGAATGATTGTTCGTCTGAGACTTTCCAATTCAGTTGTTCTGTTGTAGAATTTCATAATATGTTTTATTTAATGGCCATTAATTTAATATCCATTACAAAAATACAAGATTTTATTGAAATACACAAATAATCTTTTGTTATGATGCTATTTAGGGTCTGCTGAAAAACAATAATTCTATTGATATACAATAAAATAGTTACATGTTTTTTGATTAATGTGCATAGTATTTGAATATAATCGTTCATTTTACTAGCACGTGCATTTCCTATTGCAATCTAAAAATCCCGAAGGGATTTAATGTGAATAGCCACCAGTGAAACTGGTGGTAAATTACAACGTGTGAATTTAGAACCCTGAAAGGGTTCAATTACAGCATCATATATATGTTGAACCCTTTCAGGGTTCTGTTATTTTTGTAAATCATCAACCCCGAATTTCATTCGGGGCTATTCAAATTTAACCACTTTGTGGTTATTCATAGTTTTTCAGCAGACCCTATTTAAATGACAAACTTGTCAAAACGAACGCCTTAATATAAAGGACGCCGGGTAAAGTAGATAAATGAACAGATGCGAAATTTACAGCCATTTGAACAATTGGAAAGTGAAATTGTAAGGCGGATAAAAAATATTTGTTTAATAGAGCAAAAAAATCTGATTCACATTGAAGGGAATCAGATTTTTTTTAAAACGGTATCATCACTTTATGTTTTCGGAATACTTTAAATGGAAAATTATATTTTACCGATTACTTATTTTTAATTCTTTATAATCTTGCATTTTGTTATTTTCCCATTTTTATCTTCAATTTGCAAGAGATAGAATCCTTTTGCTTGTTCCGCAATATTTATTTGATTCATAGATGTCCATTGTTTGTGAAGATTGCCATTCAAATTGAAAAGTTTTATATTTCTTACTTCCTCCTTTTCATTTATATAAATATTGCCGGAAGTTATAGTTGGAAAAACTGTTATCTTGTTTTGTTCAGGAGATTCATCCTTAAAATCAGTAATTACCTGACAACCGGTATTTACAAAATCTAAATTAGAAATAGTGCCTGTGGAAATGATATGTGCATCAGCAAGACTATTCACCCATACTCCACCTAAATTTACACATCTAAAATGAATGCCATTTACTGTTCCAATATTACTTTGACTAATTACTCCCTCACCCTGATTTGGTGACAAGTAAGAATGTTGTGTTTTTGACGTAATATTTTCGAGAGTTATATTACTTACCGTCATACTATCTGCATTAATATAAATTAAACCTGCATTGGTTGGTGCTTCAATTCTTATGTTTCTGAATGTATGGTTTGTTTTATTATAACCAGGTGTAGTTTCAAAAATAGCAATCATTTTGCCATTTAATATGGATGTGCCTGATTCATTACCAATTATATCAATATCTTCCCATAAAATATTATCCTTACTATC
>JBMOHG010000365.1:0-3587 GCA_049317965.1 Paludibacter sp. | reverse complement strand
AAAAAAATTATTCCGCTTTTTTCTCCATTTTTGCTTTTTGTTCTGCCCTTATTGCCTGTAGTTTTTGAAATTTCTCATCTCCAATTACAGCTTTCAATTCAGCATCCTGCGATTTACGAAATTCTTTGAACTTTTGTTTAAAATCTGCACTTTCTTTGTCGTTTTCTGCTCTGAATTTTTGAATAGCCGCTTCCTGGTTTGTCATAAGCACTTTAACGCTTTCTTTTTCCGTGTCACTTAAACCTAAATCAGTTGCCATTTTTTCAACACGTTTTTCAACTCCACCACCTTGTCTTTGCTCTTTCTTTTCACCTTTTGGTCCTTGTGGAGCTGCTTGTTCCTGAGCAATAACAGATACACTAAACATAAATACTATTGCCAAAGCTAACATTGCATACTTTTTCATAAATTTCTTTTCTTGTTTGTTATTAATAATCATATATTTAATTTACCTTTTTGACCATTATGTCGAGTAATGGTTTAATCAAACAATTTGGATTTGGACAAATTTAACTAATAATCAAGAAATTGCTTGAATATTTTCTTCGTTTTGAATGTTTTTTGAACCAGCATATAAAGTTTCAATACGTGCAGCATAACATTCTTCTACCTTAGGACGCATAATTTTCATTGTGCTGTTTATCAAGCCATTTTGCTCAGTAAATGGCTCAGAAATGACAGCTAATGCCGCTGGCAACCATCTCTCTGGAAATGACCCTTCATATTTTCCACCTTTCCGATATTCATTGATTTCTCTTTGCAATTTATTTAATGCCAATTCTTTTGCTTCAGGTGAATCCCATACTAAATTGGGTTTTTTACGATGTACATATCTTTTCAAAGCTTCTTTATTGGGTACAATTAATGCAATAGTATAAGGATTTTGATTGTTATACAGCAAAGCCTGCTCAATAAAGTGAGAATTATTTACTAAGGATTCTTCAATGCCTTCAGGACTATATTTTTCGCCATCGCTTGAAATCAGTAAACTTTTGAAGCGCCCAACTACGTAAAGAAATCCATCATTATCCATGTAACCCATATCTCCGGTATGTAACCATCCATCTTTAATGGTTTCTGCGGTGGCTTTTTCATTTTTGTAATAACCAGCCATCACGTTTTCGCCTTTAATTACTATTTCACCTTTTTCAAAATTAGGTAATTCCAACCCTTCGCTGTCACAAATTTTCAATTCCATTGGAGTAACCAAATAGCCCGAAGATCCCAGTTTATGATTTTTCATTCCATTTGATGAAATGATAGGAGTAGCCTCTGATAAACCATAGCCCTGAAACATTGGAATTCCTATGGCGTAATAAAATCGTTGCAAATCGATATCGAGTAAAGCACCGCCACCAATAAAAAAATCAAGTTGACCACCAAAAGCTTCACGTACTTTTGAGAAAAGTATTTTGTCGAAAAAGTTCAAAAGTGGTTTTTTAAGTTCTTGCATTCCACCACCTTTATTAAATCCCTCTTTGTTATAAGAATAAGCCATTTTAAGCGCAAAATTAAATAACCAATTGGCTACAGCACCTTTAGCGCGTATATTGCTTTCAATGCTTTTTCTGAAATTCTTGGCCAATGCAGGAACACTTAACAATAAGTTTGGTTTTAATTCTTTAATGTTTACCGGTATGTTTTTTAGAGTTTCAACACCGGTTTTTCCACTTTGAACAGTCCCAACACTTGCACCACTTGCCATAAAACTATAAAATCCGGCTACATGGGCAAAACAATGGTCGAGTGGCAGTATCAAAAGTGTACGATAAACTGTAGGAATTGTCATTAATGTGAGTGCTTGCTCCACATTTGCTGTATAATTGCGATGAGTAAGCATAATGCCCTTGGGGTCGGCAGTGGTTCCCGAAGTATAGCTTATGTTCGCTAAATCATCAGGTTGTATAGTTTTTGCACGTTCTTCAACGGCATTTGGATATTTATCAAGAAATTTTTTACCAGCTTCAAGAAGTTTTGATAAACTAATTTCCTTCTTTTCGTATTTAGGTTGGTCATCAAAAACAATCACTTTTTTGATGTTTGGAAGTACTTCGGCAATCGATGCAATCTTTTTTAGTTGTCCTCCCGAAACAAAAATATATTGTGCTTCGGAATGAACTAATCTGAAAATCAAATCATTGCTTTCTTCGAGTTTAATGGATAATGGAACGTTTATAGCTCCTGTATGTAAAATGCCTAATTCTCCAATTATCCACGCATTACGCCCTTCGGATAGTAAAGCAATTTTATCACCAGCCACTACACCCAAATGCAGCAAACCGGCAGCAAGTAAATGTGCCTGATTTTTGGTTTCCTGATAAGATGTTGATTTAAATTCTGTAGTAGCCTTCTCCCAAAGAAAAGGATTATCAGCGTATTTTTCGACGCTTTGATTTAATAAATCGATAATGGTAGGTTTCATTATTCGTATTTTTAAAGTTAAAATTATATTTGCCTTATGGAAAGTAACATTGAAAATCGGCGATAAAGATAATCATTTTTAATTAATTCAACCAATTTATCTATTTCAACATAGGCTATAGAAACACCAAAGCCCACTTTCTTAAAGCAGGCTTTGAATTTTTTTTTCTGTTCTTTTACAATTTTCCAAAGAAGAAATCGCATCTTCGATTTGGTCGATATTTTATGCGAGGCTCAATAACCTTGCCTTTACCATTTGCAATAATATGATCGGCAGGAATTTTCCATATTTTTACCATTTCGGCTTTTACTCTGTCGGACCGACGCTGGCTGAGTAAGTTATTATATGGATTTACACCCATATAATCACAATATCCTCTCACTTCAACATACAAATTCGGATCAGCTTTCATTCTTGCGGCAATTTTCTGAATTGTAACTAAAGCATCGTCGTCCAAATCAATTTTATCAAAATCGAAATACACCGCAGGTATATCATCGCTTACATAAATGGTTTTTGTAACGGTTGTATTTGTATTATTGTTATTTACAGTATTCGCTACTGGTGGTGCTGGTATTGATTTTCCCCAGAAATCTACAGGCGTGTTACGAGGTGTTTTAATTTCCTTATCACGAACATCTGGAACACCATCACCATCTGAGTCTGGCCCATTTACAGATAAAATACCTGCTATTGAATCCATACGTTTGGCAAGAGTATCCACTCTGTGTTCCAATTTATTGATAGCAGCATCTAATTTAATTATATCATCAGCATTTTTCTTTGAGATATCAACCGCAACATTTGGCTCATATTCCGACATTGTAATATTTCTTTTGTGCTTCTTGTTAAGAACATGAAGTTTATAACGAACATAAAATTGTCCGGCAGCAATATAATCATTGGTCACACCAGCGTAATTTAACTTATTAATTCCCTCCAAATCATCCTTTGTATGAGCTCTATAGTGAAGTCTTAAACCAGAAGTAATAGTTTTTGAAAAATTATATTCTGCAGAAAAAGTGACAGGAATTGAACCTGCCAATCCAAACAATTTAGGAACTGTGTCTATTCTTGGAGTAACATCATAAGAGAAGTATGCCATACCTATACCGAGAGATCCAAAAACATAAAATTTAGTTTTCGTTTCCGGAAAAATCCATCT
>JBMOHG010000364.1:0-3589 GCA_049317965.1 Paludibacter sp. | reverse complement strand
GTTTGGAATGAAACTGAAGAAAAATGGTATTTTGTAGTTGAAGATGTTATTGCAGTTTTGACTGACAGTAACGATCCAAAACAGTATATAAAACGTATGCGACAACGTGATTTGGAACTTGCCAATGGGTGGGTACAAATTGTACCTACCCTTTACGTTGAAACCAGTGGTGGAAATAGTTTGAGTCATATATTACGAAAACATAAATTTCAACTAGGGGACAACTTGTCCCAAGTTAGAAAACAAAACTAAGATGTATACATACTATTTTGCCATTTATCTACTAATCATTAACTTTGCAAGCGGAATTCTCTTTGCTTTTGATAAACAAGCTGCTATTTCAAACAAAAGGAGAGTTCCAGAATTTACACTGCATTTATTCGAAATCCTAGGTGGCATACTTGCGAACATTATTTTTATGTACACTTTGCGACACAAGAACCGGAAGTTTAGTTATTATTGGTTTACATGGTTGATAATGATTGGATGGTTAATATTAATTTGCATTTTAATAAAATATTTATATTGAGATATGACAAAAATTAAAGTAGGTGTAATTGGCGGCGCAGGTTATACAGCCGGAGAATTGCTTCGGATTTTGATTCATCATCCGGCAGTGGAAATTGTATTTGTAAATAGCACTAGCAATGCAGGAAACTCTATTGCAGACATTCACAGCGGGTTGATTGGTGAAACCAATTTGGTTTTTACTTCGGAATTGCCATTTACCGAAGTAGATGCACTTTTTCTATGCTCTGCGCATGGCGATAGTAAAAAATTTATGGACAATAATACTGTACCAGGTTCGATTAAAATCATAGATCTTTCTACTGATTATCGCGCCAAAAGTCCGCACCACGAATTTGTGTACGGATTGCCAGAACTTAATAGGGATGAAATTTGTGTTGCTTCTCGCATTGCCAATCCCGGTTGTTTTGCTACAGCCATTCAATTGGCATTATTTCCGTTAGCTGCGGCTGGCTTATTGACCGACGAAATTCATGTAAATGCAATAACCGGATCTACAGGAGCTGGTGTTAAACCTTCTGATACGTCTCATTTTAGCTGGCGAAACAACAATATTTCAATTTACAAACCATTCGGACATCAACATTTGGATGAAATTGGACAATCAATACGCCAATTGCAACCCAGATTCTTCAAAACGGTAAATTTTATTCCAGTACGTGGCAATTTTGCACGTGGAATTTATGCCACTACTTATACAACTTGTGATTTGAACATCGATGAAGCAAGGAAATTGTATCAGGATTATTACAAAGATGCTGCTTTTACTTTTGTAGTTGATAAAAACCCTGATTTGAAACAAGTGGTAAATACTAATAAAGGAATAGTTTATCTCGAAAAACATGGCGATAAACTGCTAATTGTTTCAATGATAGATAATTTACTCAAAGGAGCTTCCGGACAAGCAGTTCAAAATATGAATTTAATGTTTGGAATTGACGAAAAAATGGGATTGGGACTGAAGGCGATAGGATTTTAAAAGCCCCCTAATCCCCCGACCTCTAACCTCCGCCTGTTAGCGGATACTTTCTCCTAAAAGAGAAAGAAAAAGGACATTTTTTGTATTTGGGGACTTTAAGACGCAGATTCCAAACAAGACTTCCAATAATTGTCTTTTTTGATTAAAAAGTTCAATTTTCGTCTAAAAAAGAGACTCAAAATCAAACAAATCCGTTAAAACATGTTATATAACATAGTTTTGAAACATATTTATTGAAAAATGCTTGGAGCGTATTTAAAAATGCTGTACTTTTGCATCGTGATTTTTTCATAGTATTAGATTTAAGGTTAACAAAGATTGGTAGTCAAGCGTGACTACCTTTCGCGTTTTTAAAGGGATCGGTTTCCAAAAACAATATACAACGAGTTCTGAATATTTTTTCAGGACTCGTTTTTTTGTGCTCTGAATGATTTTTTGTAATTTTGACAGTTAATCGTGAACCAAATTTTTTTTGAGCTTTCCAACAATATCTTTTTCCCTAACTTTTTCACATTATATGTCTGAAAAACTGATTATTACACTTACAGAACATGCCGTTTGGGGAGCAATTCTTCAACCTGTATTAGTGATGGAAGAATTATCCGGCTCTTTAGTTATTCTGGAAATTGTGGGAAGTAAATCGACATTTTTCTCAAAATTAAACTATTCGGAAAAGGAAATTGTGATGTTGGCTGACAAAGTTTCGGATAAATCATTGATGAAAAATTACTCTAAAGAAAAAAATCTTGCCGAATTTCACAAAAAAGTAAGTAATGAAACCGTTGAAAGATATATCCGACCTGCTATTGAAAGTTATCATCGAAAAGTAATTGAAATTCTTAAATCGACCGACTTATCTTTATATTTGAGACAAGGTGTAAAATCGCGTGTGTTGTATGATACTGATTTTGTGACTATTCCAAAAACAGAATCACAAGTTGTATTCAATTTTCATAAAGATGCCGACACTGGACTTAGATATTTCATAAGCCTGAAATGTGAAAACGAAGAGTTTGATTTACACTCAAAAAGTTATTCTGGAGTTTGTACCGAACCAGCCGTATTGGTTATAAATCATAAGCTGCATATTTTCAGTGATATAGATATCAAAAAACTAATACCGTTCTTTACCAAAAAACATATTGAGGTGCCGGCCTCAGCCGAAAAAACATATATTGAAAAGTTTGTAAAAAGTTGTGTCGAAAGGTATGATGTCAAATCGGAAGGTATTGAAATACACGAGATTCATCCTCAAAAGAAAGCCATTTTAAAACTGGATAGCGATTGGAGCCTTTGCCCGATTCTTTATCTGAATTTTAAGTATGATGATATTCAATTTCCGATCGATTCGCCCAGCAGAAAGAATGTGTTTGTAAATGAAAATAACGGAAGTACCTCACTTAGTTGGTTTTATCCAGATAAGGAATGGGAAAACACGAAAGTACAAATGTTATTGGATGCTGGTTTACAAAAATCGGGCATAAATTATTTTACAATTCATCAAAATGTCGAACTAGAAAATGATGCTGAAGATAATATTGTCAGTATTGTTGAGTGGCTACAAGATCATGAAACGCTTTTGCAACATTTCGATTTTTCGCAAAACCTGCCGGATAGAATCTACTATATTGGTGAAATAACTGTCAATACCGATATTAGCACAAAGCAAGATTGGTTTGATATTCATGTAGTTGCCGTTTTTGGCGAGTTCAAAATCCCATTTGCTCGCTTCAGAAATCATATTCTGAACAATATTCGAGAATATGTTTTACCCGATAATACCATTGCAATTTTGCCTCAACAATGGTTTACAAGATATTACGAGTTGATGCTTTTCAGTAAAAAAACTGATGAGAAAATTCGTTTACAAAAGCATCATTTTGGAATAGTAGATTTACTTCAAGGAGTAAGTCAACATGTAGTTTCAAATTTCGATACAGAAAAAGTACTTCCAACAAAACCAGATGGACTTCGAGTGGAACTTCGAAATTATCAATTCAAAGGATTTTTGTGGTTGGTGCATCTATACGAAAATAATTTTGGAGGTTGTTTGGCTGACGATATGGGACTTGGAAAAACAAT
>JBMOHG010000363.1:0-3617 GCA_049317965.1 Paludibacter sp. | reverse complement strand
GGATGCTTACATTTATTCAAATGTTTATAAAGTGTTGTTATAAAAAAAGTTTACTGAATAATTTCAGTAAACTTTTTTTATAATGCCAATTCGGTAAGTTTATTGCTGAATTTTCAATTAATTGATGTTTCTTCAAAAGTAACAACAAATTCTACTCTACGATTTAAAGCTTTTCCAACTGGTGTTTTATTATCACCAACCGGTTTTGTATCACCAAATCCTTGTGATGTAATACGTTTTTCGGCAACACCTTTATTTATCAAATAATCTCTAACTGCTGATGCTCTTGCTGCAGACAATGTAAGATTTGATATTGAGTCTCCAACATTATCGGTATGCCCACGTACATCTAAAAGATAAGTAGGATTAGCTATTAAAACGTTAGCAATTTGATCTAGAATAGCGAAAGATGTAGTCTTTAGAATAAATTTTCCAGGTTCAAATTGAATTCCTTGTAATGCTTTTTGGAATAATGTTTTTACTTCTTTTTTAATTTCCGGGCAACCATTATTAATTGCCAAACCAGATGCATTAGGACAATTATCCAAATAATCATAAATACCATCACCATCAGTATCAAGTGGACATCCTTTATTGTCAATTTTTCCACGTGCTACAACCGGTGTATTTGGACATTTATCGAGGTAATTTGGAATACTATCATCGTCTGAATCAAGCACACAGCCATTCATATCGACAAATCCAAAGGCTTCAACAGGTGTATTTGGACATAAATCAAGATAATCAGAAACACCGTCACCATCGGTATCAAGCGGACATCCATTTTTATCAACCATTCCTCGTGCTTGAGGTGCTGTACTAGGACACAAATCAAGATAATCTGCAACACCATCACCATCTTTATCTAATGGACAACCAACAGAATCAACTTCTACACCCGATGGTGTTTCTGGGCATTTGTCAAGATAATCAAATATTCCATCTCTGTCAGTGTCTTTAGGTAAACCTTGTTCATCTAATTTGCCTCTGGCTTCAAGTGGTGTATTAGGCGATTTATCTAAATAATCGGGGATGCTGTCATTATCTGAATCAAGTGGGCAACCTTTTTCATCAATTTTATTATAGGCTTCTTTTGGCGTTTTTGAACATTGGTCAAGATAGTCAGGAACTCCATCTCCATCAGTATCTACCGGGCAACCTTTCTTGTCAACAAATACTCCATAAGGTGTTTT
The DNA here is from genome assembly GCA_049317965.1 of Paludibacter sp. Classification (GTDB taxonomy): domain Bacteria; phylum Bacteroidota; class Bacteroidia; order Bacteroidales; family Paludibacteraceae; genus Paludibacter. The sequence continues at coordinate 2,424 of JBMOHG010000363.1, read as the reverse complement.
TTCACATTTGTCAAGTCTGTCTACAACTCCATCTTTGTCTTTATCTTTAGGGTTACGAATCACTAAACTGGCACCTAACGATAAACTAACATCAAATTTATCAACAGGATAATACATTTTTGAGTCAAGACGGGTTTCAGCAAAATCAGTTGCAACCCATATATTTATCCATCGTGGTGAGAAGTTAAAGGCTAATCCGTAGCGCTTAACATCTTTGCGAAGAAACTCATAGGTTCCTGATAATGTTAGCCACGAAAGTGGTTTAAGGGTTACAGCACCAACCAATTCATTTATTTTATTAGTTGGAGTATTATAACTGTGATACAATGCTCCAAATAAAATATCGTGCTTTGGATTTGCAAATACACTAAATTCAGCTGATGCATTTATTGTGTATGGCAAGTTTTCGGTAATATCTTCACTAGATGCTGCATCTTCTTTGAATTTAATTAGATTTTCGGCATTCGTAGTTAATGATTTTACTTGATCATCAATGCTTTTTAAACTATCTACGCTAATATTGGAAAATCCGGTGAATGTAACTTTACTATTAGCAATTCCATTTTGAATAGCGGTTTTATTCCATTTTATATAACCGATATCATTCACAGCAGCTGCCAGTGTTAACCTTTTAAATGGTTTATAGGTAAATCCCAAATCAATTGCTCCACCCATTCCCGCTGGTTTTAATTTTGATAAATCAAATTTTAGTTTACTGGGGTCATAATAAGTATTAGTACTATCTTTACCTAACGACAGATAATCGGCCCTGATTTGTAAATTTCCCACGGCATCAAATTCATATTTATCTTGAGCAAGTGTAAGATTAAATTTTGAGTATTTCACACTTTCGTAGGATAATCCAACTAAGAATTTAGCATTGATACCAAATCTGAATTTTGGACCAATAGATTTAGAATAACCTAACGCAACTTGGCCAATATTAGATTGTTCAAATCCCAGATTTTGCAAATTATAAGTGTTAGTTGTGTATTTTTCCATACCAACTTTTGCAAATTTGAAAAAATCACTGGGCAGATTTACATTGAAATTTTCACGGAGCGAAACATCAAATGACCAAAATGCTTTTCGCTCTGTATAAAATCCAAAGGAAAATAGATTTAACTTTAATCCTTGATTTATGGAGACATTGGGATCCAATAAACTCAAAAAATCAGCAGACTTTACACTTGGGTGCAGAAATGTTACTAACTCATTATTATTTTTAAAAATATAATTGGAAAGTCCGGTAGTGGATTTCAAATTCAATTGTATTCCTCCTAATATTGGTAGTGATAACTGACCATATTCGGGAGCAAATGCAGGGTTGAATGTATTTCTTTGACTCCATTCATTTAAAAAATACATTGAATTTACGTTTTGAGAATTTATGCTCAAAAACGAAACCATCAGTATTGCTATTGAAATTATTACTCGTTTCATAGATTATTTTTCGTATAAATTATAAATAATTATTTTTATAAAATCTTAAATTAGTTTGAATTACTTTTTATCAGAATCAAGTTTTAAACTAATCCCATTTGGAATAATTGCTTTCAATTCAATAATTACATACTGATCTGACTTTAATGGAATTAAGTTAAGCGCTGTACTCTTACTTTGAGCAGAAACTTTAATAATAAATCCATCTAATTTATCTAATGCACCAGAACCTTCAACTTTTTCTTTTAACCCAAATGAGGTTTTTGAAGTTCCATATCTAATTGTACCTGCATTCACAGTAATTTTATCCGTAAGATCTACTTTGTTACTATCTATTGGAGTAACAGCTAATGTTAAATCCATTGGAATAGTATTTTCAACAACCGCAACTAAATCAAAACTACGAGTGAATCCCAATACAGTTTTTAATGTACTTCTTAAACTGTCAATGGTAGTACTATATTCAATTTTTGTATCAGCACCTAGTGATAGTGGAACTTTAAGAGAATAACTCAGACTCAACGAGTTTTTCTGATTAGTAAGGTCAATATAATGATGTTGACCTTGATTAATCGTTGGAGTGGCACTTATGGCAATTGAATCTGGTAGTACTTTTAATAAAGTAGCCAAATTTGGAATTAATTTTATTACATAATCATCAATGAGTCCAGTTGCTTCGGCCGATAGTCTGAATTTACTTTGTATAACCTGGCCCAATTTGTTTGATGGCGCCGCAGCAATGTTAAGAGTCGTATTTACAATTCCACTGGTTACTATTGCCCCTTTACTGTAAGGTTTAAAGCTCAAATTCAAATCAATTGGAATTCCGATAGTATTTCCAAATACTAGTTCAATTACAGGATTTTTAATTTCCAAAGAGCTATTACTCCCTAATCCTTCTGGTAGCTCTATAGCAATAGATTTTGGAGCTATTGGGTCAATAGTTTGTTCTACTTGTGCTTCAACCAACGATAAAGTCAT
>JBMOHG010000362.1:0-3627 GCA_049317965.1 Paludibacter sp. | reverse complement strand
GTAAATTAAACATTGTACGACCACAACTTGGACAGGAAATAAATTCAGTTTTGCTCACTCTTACACGTGATGCCTGAAGAATTCCAAAAGCAACTGAATTAATTTCTTCTACAGTAATACTACCATTGTTTTGTAGAAAAATTCCATCACCAAAACCATCTATAAATAGCACACCCAAATCAGCTGCTGATTTTATTTGAAGTTGTTGTAATTCATTTTCAGCATATTCACGACAAAGTATAACTGGAAAAGTGCAATTTTCATTTAATAAGGTGTGAAAAAATGCCCTTTGCTCCCCTACCCCATTACTATGATTAGTATGTAATAAAACAACAATATCAGATCGCTCATTTAGAACTTTTAAAACTTTAGCGTTTAATTCAGGATAGCTCAAATTGATAAATTTTATTGCACTATTATCCTGATTGATCAAATCTATGGAATCGGCAGAATAAACAGTATAACTTTCGCCATTCACGCCTAAAACCTTTCTATCTGCAATAATATAATCGGGAATAATAGCAAAACCACCATCCTTGTGGGCAAAAACTACAGGAACATTGTCTCCACCAATATTTCCAACAGCATTTGTTTTGCGACGATTATATTCAAAACGCGAAAGTGCATTACTTTCTTTGGCCAAAATTGGTTCGTGATGGGCACGTTCTGAAATATATGAAACCAGTAAACGACCGACAGGAATCTCAAATTCAGGCTCTTCGCTTAGGGAAACCCGTATAGTATTTCCGATACCATCCGCCAATAAAGCACCAATTCCAACAGCCGATTTAATTCGTCCATCTTCGCCATCACCTGCTTCAGTCACTCCCAAATGCAAGGGGAAATGCAAATCGGCTTTTTCCATTTCTTCAACAAGTAAACGTACTGTTTGTACCATCATTACAGTATTGGAGGTTTTCATGGAAATTACAACACGATTGAAATTTTCTTCTTTGCAAATATTCAAAAATTCCAAACATGATTCCACCATGCCACGCGAAGTGTCGCCATACCGATTCATCATTCTTTCGCTCAATGAACCATGATTTACACCTATGCGGATAGTAGTTCCATTTTGTTTGCAAATATTGAGAAATGGTATAAAGCGTGCCCGGACTTTCTGATATTCTAACTCAAATTCTTCAGATGTATAATCGGAAGTATCACCAATTTTGATACTGCCCACATAGTTTCCGGGATTGATACGCACTTTTTCAACCCGCTGAGCAGCTAAATCGGCAGCATTTGCATTGAAATGAATATCTGCAACCAATGGTACATTGTACCCTTTTTCGCGCAATAATGTATGAATTTTGCCAATACTTTCAGCTTCACGAATGCCTTGCGTCGTAAATCTGACAATCTCGCCACCGGCTTCAACAATCCGAATGCATTGGTTCACAGAGTTTTCAATGTCATTGGTATCGGTATTTGCCATCGACTGAACGCGTACCGGATTTGTACCACCTAATGACAATGTTCCTATTTGAATAGTATCCGAAATTCGTCGGTTATAATTAAATTGATTTGGTTTCCACATATTTTGAGAAAATTGATTGAATATATTAAATGTAACAATTTCGAAGTGCAAAATTACACTTTTTTGACTATGTAACGCCTAAGAATGGAAAAAGTTATTCTAGTAACTTTTTTTTTGAAAATAAATTCATTAAAATATTGCAGCATTAGAATTTGAATTATTTAGCTTAATTTTGTACGCTTAATTAAATTCAATATTTCTCATTACAAAAATATGGCAAAAATTCAAATTCAAATTTCAGGTATTGCTGTTGAACTTGCTCTTGGCAATTATATGCCCAAAGATGCAACTATATTTGATAATTGGGAGGATTTTTATCATTTCGATAATCTGATTCATGAGTCCCAATTACTAACTGAACATATTTCCGAAATAATTATAAAGCAGGATGAGCAAATAATTTATAAAGGAAAAATCCCTGATAAACAGTTTGTTTCTCAAAAAAGTTTTTTGCCGGCTATGCAAGATCATGTTTTGTATCTGCGAACAGAATGTGCCGAAAATGCCACATTTCAATATGAGTTTGAAACGGATCATTTTGACAAGTTGAAACTTGTTTTCGAAACACAGGACTATGATTTAATCTTCAAGGTAGGAAAACCATTTCTTTCAAATGTTGTATATGATGGAAATCCAATTCATCAGGAATGGCTCAATGGGAAACCAATTGGCAATATTTGTGTGCTTTGTCGATTTGAGAATGGGTATTTAGTGCCAATTTATGATGCAGTGAATAAGATTGGTAAAATATGATTTTCTAACCAATAAAAATTAAGCTAACTCAACAAATAATTTACTGATATTTCGTTTATAAACACCAATGCCAGCTAACAAAGCGCCGATTACCGTTGATATTACCCCGGGAATAAAGCCAATGTAAAAAGTTGTTATGCTAATTTGAGCTCTGATTATGCTTGGCATCATCATATTTGAATTTCGCATCATCGTGCGGGCATCTATTCCATAATGTTGCATGGGCCACGAAAGCATCAATCCCAAAGCAGTGCCAATAATTGAACCTATTAACCCAACTAATAATGCTTCACCAATTAATGAACGATAAATTTCGTTTTTATTTTCGCCAATGGCAAGTCGAAGTCCAAACTCACCATATCTGCGTAATCCACCCACTAAGCCGGCATTCCAAAGCACTATCGACATTGCAAATACGAAAATAAAAATAACGAGATATTGTGCATTTTCGGAATATGCAATCATAAAATCCATTCCACCAATTCCACTCATTGGCGACATGGTGAGTGAAAATTTATCACTTTCTATAGTGTTTTTCGAATTATATTCCGATGAGAGATTTACAGCTTTTGAGTTATCATAAGCCATACCGGTAAAAAATCCTAATACTTCGCCTGCAGCATCCTCCATATCCAGAGCCAATCTAACATCTTCAATATCAGCCACAATCATACCTTTATCCAATACCGAAGTTCCAAAATGAATGGTTCCGCAAACAACAAAATTATACATGGCCATATTTCCGAACATTGAATTTGAAATTAATGTTACACGGTCGTTCAATTTTAAATTCATTTTATTGAACAATTCGTTGGTTATCAGAATCTCGCCACTTTTTACAGGAAAATGACCTGTAAGCAATTTCGATTTTAAATCCATTCGGTTTAATTCTTCATCATTCCCAAGTAAATGAATGCCCATGCCCATTACACTGCCTTGTGAACGGGTCATACCTGCCGAATCGGGTGCATCCAACAATCCCCCGAACTGAATCCTATCTGTCCAGGTCATATCAGGATAATCATTTTTCAGTTTTTTCATCACGTCACTGATACCCATAATTGCAAAATCATTTGGCAGTTGCGATTGATTTTCCTTATAAGCGCCGGTCATCACTTTTACATGTCCGGATGAAAACTTGGCAGTGGTTTCGATACTATCAGAAAAAATACCACTCATATACGACTGTAAAAAAACAGTGAACATTACGCCCAGCGAAACTACTATTATTGGTAGCAAACTTCGGCTCTTGTCGCGTAAAAGACCTTTTAGCAAGAAGCCCCCAACCCCTCCCGTCTGCGTCGGGATAAATTGCGGGGAGTTGAAGCTAGTAT
>JBMOHG010000361.1:0-3630 GCA_049317965.1 Paludibacter sp. | reverse complement strand
ATTCTAATAAAAATGATTTATCTTTGTAATTACAAAGTTTTTGATAATCTCTAATTATTTATAAAACATTTCGTTGTTGATTTTCTATTGTGTGTCAAGTTTTCGTTACTTATTTTTGTTTAAATATTTTTGATAAAATATGAAACCAATAAATTTCAAATATACAACTTTATCTGACAACGATAAGGAATTAAATCTATTTATGACAGTTGTGGGGGAATCTGTTCGTAATTCAGGTGAAATTTCTACATCTAATCAAGGTCATCCATCCGATTATTGGTTTAATTCTCAACGCTGGCGTGTATTACAAGAATATCAAATAATTTATATCACTGATGGGTATGGAATTTTTCAAAACAGAAATAGAATTTACAGAATAATACCAGGATCTGTAATTATTTTATTCCCAGGCGAATGGCATAGATACAGACCCTTGAAAAGTACTGGTTGGAAAAGTCACTATATTGGATTTAATGGCGATATGGCAAGAATTCTATTCAAAGAGGCTTTTTTTTCTCCTGAGAATCCTATACAGATAATTCCTTTTAATGGTGAAATACTTGAAACGTTTAATAAGATATTTAATTTAACAATAAGCGAAAAGCCTGGCTATCAATTAATTTGTGTTGGATTATTGATTGCTTATATTAATCAGATTATTGCCTTTTTAAAATACAAAGAATTCGAAGGAAAAGATATTGAAATAAAAATACGTCAAGCAAGTTACATTTTAAGTAAGCGGGTGAATGAAGATGTAGATGCAATGGAATTGGCTGCAGAACTGAATATGGGTTATTCTTATTTTCGTAAAATGTTTACAAAATATACGGGTTTACCTCCAATTCAGTACCATCTTCAACTACGTATTAAACAAGCTGAGTTATTACTCACGTCCACTAACAAAACAATAAAAGAAATTTCGTATGAGTTGGGGTTCGAATCTGCATTTTATTTCTCTCGAGTTTTTAAAGAGAAAACACAAATGTCGCCAGGCGATTATCGAAAATTACATTCCCAATAATCAAATATTAAAATAAAAAATGCTATCTGACAGATCCAGATAGCATTTTTTATATGTTTTTTTTAATTTCAATCTGTTACAACAACTGCTTCAATTCCTAAGTAATTCGCAATTTTCACTATTGTAGAAGCATGGTGACCAATACCCAGAGAAAAATGATGAGTTGGTCCTTCTTTTACCCATCTTGAAAGAAATGTTCGTACATCTGGCATAAATTTACCTCGTGTATTAGTATTTCCGGTTGCTGGAATAGGTCCCACAACTGATTCGCCCTCAGCAATAACAAATTTGAATTTTCCGTCGTATGTTGAATTGATACTTAAAATAGTTATTGGCCCATTTTTTATCTTAAACTCAACGCCTGCTCCGGAGCCTGGCTTTCCGTGAAATTTCTTCAAGCTACGCAGTACTGGTTTTCCTTCTGCAATTGAAATATTATGAGGACCATCGTGACCAACCAAAACAAAATCTCCGCCAAAGTCTACAGGGTGAAGTTCTGCAAAGCTACCTCCAATTCCAAGCCTATCCATGATATATAATGCAATGAGTGTTTTTACATCCGATTCGCCACACATAGGTATATTCTTGGCAGTTAACAAAGAATTTCCAACTGCAAGATTTGTCATTACCTGTTGTACTAAACTTCCACAAATTCCATCGTAATAATACGCTAAGCCGCTAAGATTGCTCTTTGTCACAAAATTATCTAAAGCGACATACACATGGGCGGCTAAATGCAAATCTTCTTCCTTTAATTTCATTGAAATAGGATCTGCAACAGGATTAGGAGTATCGAAAAATGAAAGTATTTTAATTTTTGCTGCATCAATTTCATCTTCGGTTACTAAATTGTAACTTGTTACAATTTCATTCGCTTCACATGCCTTGATATGACACCCAAAATGTGTAGTAAACATTGTAGGGTCAAAATGCATATCAAGCATGGCATTTAATGAGTGACCAATATGGCCAAAATGTGCATTTTTGAGCCCATGCAAGACTTTAGCTATCCGGCAATATTCGTCAATTTGTTTGTCCACTTCCAAATCGTCATACAAAGTTCCTATTATGGTATCAGGAATCCTCACACCCATTCTGGCAGCAACACCCGTGAATTCTGGAAGCGAACATATATCATCGTTCATCAATTGCATATAGGTAGTTGCCTTTGCATAATCCAGTGACTGAAGCGGTTGTAAAGCAACCAACACAATTGGAATATCAAGGGTTTTCATTATGACACCAAAAGTTCCTGAGGTTGCATAGGTAACCATGTCGCAAAAAAGCAAGTCGAGGTTAGATGCAGCAAGTGATTTAGCTGCTAAATATGCTTTCTCAGGGCAATCAACAAGTCCGAAATCAACCACATCTACAAATTCGGGTATTTTCTCAATAAACACATCCTGCTTCTTGTACATTTCATCAAGAAGTCCCGGAAATTGAGCCCAATAAGTATGGTGACCAACTCCAATGACACCTATTCTGGGGCGTAAATTTTCTCCTCTGAGATTATAATCAACTTTTTCAATTTTTTTCATTGGATTACTATTATTATAAATATCTATATTTTTTATTGTTTATGAAAATGATTCTGATTTTTTTAATTTAGGCATGAATGTCAACATCAAAATAAATGCTGCCGGATACATTAATCCTGCCCAAATCCATAATGGATCGTATGAATAATTAGTTACCACATAGCCAATACCTCTGTTTACAAAAAATGCTGAAACTGCTCCAAAAGTCCCTGTAAGGCCAAACATTGTTGATGTTGCTTTACTTCCAAATACATCTCCAACCGCAGTAGAATAGTTGGTAATCCATAAACCATGAGCAAAAAAGAAAACTGAAATTAATGCTATAACCGAATAGGCGGAATCAACTTTTTGAACAAATAATACCGATAATGTAAGTACAGCAGCAATTGCCATTAACGATTTTCTCGCAATATTAATACTGGATGTTTTTTTGAAAATCTTATCTGACAAATACCCACCCAGTATATTTGACAATCCCAATACTAAAAAAGGAATCCAGAATAATTTTCCAATAAGTTCGAGTGAAATACCTCTGCTTTCACTCATGAATTTTGGAATCCAAAACATTAGAAAATAAAATATTGGGTCAAAAAGAACTCTCATCCCAATAAATATCCAAGCATTTTTATTTTTTAGAACCGCAGAAAATGAATATTTGGAATTTTGTGGAGTTGTTGCACTTACAGTTGCAATTCTATGTATCGAATTTTTCTTATTATTTAAATAAAGCCAAAAGCCAATCCAAATAAAGCTTACGACTGGTGACACTAAAAATAACATTCTCCAACCAACAGAATCTAACATTGAAATAACCAGCAGCGGTGCAACTACAGCTCCAATAGCCGAACCGCCTATCGCAATGCCAGTAGCTAACGATCTTTTCTCTAAAGGAATCCACTCCATTACCGCTTTAATAACTCCGGGGAAACAAGCTCCTTCGCCAATACCAAGAATAAAGCGAAATAATATAAACGCAGATACAGTGGTTGCAATACTATGCATTCCTGATGCCAAAGTCCAAATACCTAAAGATAAAGCCAAACCTAATTTAGAGCCAAATTTGTCGATAAA
>JBMOHG010000360.1:0-3644 GCA_049317965.1 Paludibacter sp. | reverse complement strand
AGGAATTTCACCATAAATACTTCTATCATAAGAAAATGGTGCTCCGTAAAAATAAGCATTATCAAAATTAATTGAAGTGCTTTTTATTTGATTATTTACCTTTAAATCTGGTATTTCCGGTTCTGTTCGCAGTATTTCGGGTGTAGTGCCTATTTTACCCGACCGAAATATCATCTTAAAAGTATTATCCATATATGAAATTCCATGTATTCCGGGTGCATAATAATTTCCCATATCTTGCCAAGTCCATTTGGGATTAATAACCTGAGACTCAAAAATACTAATATCAGCAATAATTCTACCATTAATACATTTTATTCCGGCATTTTTTACAGCCATAACCCATTGAGGAAGAAAAGGTTTATCACTAAATTTATCTGAACCCAAAGTTGGATCACCACCACCTCGTATATACAAATCGCCATTCAGCGTGCTGTCACTTGTTATAGTCCCAACTATTTCCAGTTTTGTTTGAAATTGAAAATCAGGGCCAAGTAGTTCAAGAGCAGTTGTAGTTGTTACCAGTTTCATGGTAGAAGCAGGAGTAGCAACACTTTTTGGTCGAAACTGATAAAGTGTTTTGCCGGTTTCAAGTTCTTTAACCAGCAAGCTAACATTTGAGTTTTCAAGCAATTTACTTTTAGCGAAATTGTCTACTGGATTTCCTGCAAATATTAAAAATAATGAACAAAAATAAAGTATAATTGTATATCTGAGTTTCATCTTAGAATTGTTTTATTGATGTCAAACGAAAATTTGCGTTGCAAAATATCATTCACAACTGTTGGATTTTTATTGTAACTTACCAATCTTATTACTTTTTATAATTCTCCACAAAAGTAAAGAGAAAAAATGTAATGATTATCATCTAATGCATACTTCTTAAAAATAATAGTACTAATACACTATTTTCACATTTTCAATCCCTATATTTGCAGTCTATTAGTTTTGAGAATTAAACATTAATTATTAAATCCTGCCTTATGAGAATCAATTTCAACTTTATGTTATTCTTTTTTTTAATGACAGGTTTATTCTGTTCGTGCAATCCTGTCAAGAATGAACCATTAAGTACTTCAAATCTTATTTTTAAAACAGCCAAAGACAGTATTTTATTTACCGGAGCTGCCATTAAATCGTATAATGGCACATCAAATGAAGTAATCTTTTCTGACTCAAACATTATCAAAAAAATAATGTCAAACAGAAAAATCAAATGTTATCTCAACAATGATTCATTGTTTGTATTTACCTATGCTGTAGATTACATGTCATCATTTGTAAATGACTTAGTTTTATATGAGAACTTGTATGACGCAAAATATAGTTTTGAAGATGGTTATCCAAATTGGATTGACAATGTTGGTATTAATACCATTCGAACTCAAAACAAGGAAAAACGTGCCTCTTCTTGGGCTAAATTCATTTCGCAATTGAAATTTGAAGGAAGATACAAAGAGTAGTTGATTGTTGACTAACAGTACACAAAAAAAAACTGCAACCCTATCGGATTGCAGTTTTTTTTAAAGTCCCATTCAGGGAATTTTGTGGTTATTATTCTGCCTTTGGTTTTTCTTCACGTGGAGGACGTGGCATCAACGCTTTGCGTGAAAGTTTGAATTTGCCTGTCTTTTGATCCACTTCCAATAATTTCACATCAATCATATCGCCTTCTTTGATACCGGCTTGATCCATTGTTTCAATTCGTTTCCAGTCAATTTCCGAAATATGCAATAATCCTTCTTTACCCGGCATAAATTCAACAAATGCTCCATAAGGCATTACTGATTTTACTTTTGCAGGATATGTTTCGCCAACTTCAGGAATTGCAACGATGCCTTTTATTTTGTACAATGCAGCATCGATAGCAGCTTTGTTATTAGCAGCAATTTCCACACGACCTTGGTCACCAACTTCTTCGATGGTAATGATAGCACCTGTTTCAGCTTGCATGTTTTGAATAATTTTTCCTCCAGGTCCTATGATTGCACCAATAGATTCTTTTGGAATAAACATCACCACAATACGAGGTGCGTTTGGTTTCATATCTTCACGTGGCGCAACTAATGTTTCCTGAATTTTACCTAAAATATGCATACGACCGGCTTTTGCCTGACTCAATGCTGTTTCAAGAATTTCGTAAGAAAGTCCGTCCACTTTTATATCCATTTGAGTTGCAGTAATACCGTCTTTTGTTCCGGTTACCTTGAAGTCCATATCACCTAAGTGATCTTCGTCACCTAAAATATCAGAAAGTACAGCGAAGTTTTTACCTTTATTTTCAGAAATCAATCCCATAGCGATACCCGAAACCGGTTTTGCAATAGCAACACCAGCATCCATCAACGCCAATGTTCCGGCACATACTGTAGCCATTGACGAGGAACCATTTGATTCTAAAATATCAGAAACAACACGAACGACATAAGGATAATTATCAGGAATCATGTTTTTCAACGCACGTAATGCCAAGTTACCATGACCAACTTCGCGACGACCAACACCACGTGAAGCACGCGCTTCGCCTGTAGAGAATGGTGGGAAATTATAGTGTAACAAGAAACGTTCTTTTCCTTTGTATAAAGCTTCATCAACTAATTTTTCGTCCATCTTTGTTCCCAAAGTAACGGTAGTCAACGATTGAGTTTCGCCACGAGTAAAAATAGCTGAACCGTGCGCTCCCGGAAGATAATCAACTTCCGACCAGATAGGACGAATTTCAGTTGTTTTACGACCATCAAGACGTTTGCCTTCGTCCAAAATAGAACGACGCATGGCTTCTTTCTCAACTTCATGATAGTATTTACCAATTAAACCTTTTTTGGCAGCTGCCACTTCAGGTTCCAATGCAGCAACATATTCTTCTTTTACAGCTTTGAAATTGGCAACGCGTGAATGTTTGTCGGTGTTGCATGATGCAGCCACTACATACACTTTATCATACGTTTTAGCCCAAATATCTTTTTTCAAATCTTCGTCATTTTCTTCGTGGCAATATTCACGTTTTACCGTTTTACCGACTTCTTCCATCAACTCCAATTGTGCCTGACACTGAATTTTTATTGCTTCATGAGCTACTTTCATAGCATTCAATAAATCTTCTTCGCTCACTTCTTTCATTTCGCCTTCAACCATCATGATATTGTCGATTGTTGCAGCCACCATGATTTCCATATCGGCATCAACCAATTGAGCAAATGTTGGATTTACAACGAATTGACCACCAATGCGTGCTACACGACATTCTGAAATTGGACCATTGAAAGGAACATCTGATACAGCCAACGCAGCCGAAGCAGCCAAACCAGCCAATGCATCAGGCATATCTTCACCATCCGATGAGAAAAGGGTTACTGTTACGAAAGTTTCAGCGTGGAAATCATCAGGGAATAACGGGCGCAATGCACGGTCAACTAGGCGTGAAACTAAAATTTCGTAATCGGAAGCACGACCTTCGCGACGAAGGAAACCACCCGGATAACGACCAAAAGCTGAGAATTTTTCTTTATAATCCACTGAAAGTGGCATAAAATCGGTGCCCGGAACAGCATCTTGAGCTGAACAAACTGTGGCTAATAACATGGTATTACCCATGCGAACCATTACAGAACCATCGGCTTGTTTTGCCAATTTTCCTGTTTCAA
>JBMOHG010000359.1:0-3662 GCA_049317965.1 Paludibacter sp. | reverse complement strand
CGTTAATTAAAACGAGTATTCCATTGTCAAAATTGGGTTTAAAAGCCAGTAAAATAAAATCCATTGAGGTTTATGACCCTTGGAAAAACACATGGAGCAAAGCAAAAGTGGTTGAGAATACAATAAAATTACCAACTTTTACGCGTTCAATTGTCGTTAGAATATCGGCCCCCTAAATCCCCCAAAAGGGGACTTTAAAAATCACTCATTACCAAAGAACATAAAAGAAATCAATTGAAATAGCAACTGAAAATGACTGAAAAAAATCAAACGCAAAGCTTTTACAAGTGGGAATTGCTTGGACTTATGTTTGTGGCATTTGTTTGCCAACAAGCTGACCGACAGCTTTTCAATGTGCTTCTGCCGTTGATGAAAGTTGATTTGGGATTCAGCGATGAGCAAATGGGACTTATTTCCACCATTCTGTTTTGGTCCTATGGCTGTATTGTTCCATTTGCAGGTATGATGGGCGATATTTTTAGTCGTAAAAAAATCATTGTTATCAGTTTGTTGTTTTGGAGTCTGTGCGCCATGCTTACCGGTTTTGGTGTATCCTTTATATTCTTTATTATCGTTTGGGGAATACTCACCGGAGGTAGCGAGGCCTTCTTTCCTCCGAACGCTTCCTCAGAGATTAGTCTATTTCATATAAAAACAAGAGGTATTGCCCTAGCAATTTACCAATCAGGTATTTATGTTGGCATTATTGGAAGTGGATTCTTATCAGGCTATTTAGGCGAAAAATATGGTTGGCGTATGCCGTATTACCTTTTTGGAGCTTTTGGAATTATATGGGCTATTGTGCTTATGTTCCGCATGAAGAAAAAAGTAGTGGTTGTAGAAACGATAGCTAAGACAAAGGAAAAAGGAAACGTAGGTATTGCCATAAAATATGTGCTTTCAAAACCTGCATTTTGGTGTTTATGCCTTGCTTTTTCGGGAATGGTGTTTGTAAATGCCGGCTACATGACCTGGATGCCAACTTATTTATACGAAAAATTTAACTTGTCACTTTCCAATGCTGGTTTTTCCTCTGTATTCTACCATTATTTAGCTGCTTTTGTGGGTGTTTTACTGGGCGGTTGGTGGTCGGACAAATGGATGAAAAAGCGCAAATCAGCTCGTTTTCTGGTACAGGCATTTGGCTTATTATTCGGTGCGCCGTTTATTTATCTGATTGGCGCATCCACCGAATTGTTCATGATTTATCTCGCACTTACTGTTTTTGGACTCTTCAGAGGCATTTACGACTCAGGAATTTATTCTTCACTATACGAAATTATTGAACCACGTTACCGTTCAACGGCTACCGGACTAATTCTAATGTTTGCATTTATTACTGGTGGACTTTCACCTTACATTATGGGTGTTTTAAAACCAACATTAGGTATAGCAAATTGTATTTCACTTATTTCGGTAGTATATGTGTTTGGTGCAATAGCACTATTTGTTGGAGTGAGATTTTTGAAACGCGATCAATACATTGAAACGATGGTTGAAATTTAAAAGAATATGAGTACAACGGAAAGATTAAGTTTACAAGGTCACAAAGCATTGATTACAGGTTCAAGTCAGGGAATTGGCGCAGCAGTTGCTTTATCATTAGCTGAATTTGGATCAGATGTGGTTATTCATTGCAGGGGCGAAGTGGAAAAAGCCAATGCAGTTGCCGAAAAGGCACGAGCTTATGGTGTAAATGCAGCGGTAATTGTGTGCGATTTAGCAGCAGATGATGCTCACGAACAATTGTACAAATTAGCTACAGAAGCTATTGGCGAAATTGATATATTAATTTTAAATGCATCCATTCAGGTTCGGAAAAAATGGTTTGAAGTTACTTCTGAGGAGTTTGACAAACAGATTCAGGTAAATCTGAAAACCACCTTATTTTCAATTCAACTTTTCTCAAAATACATGCTTGAAAAGGGTTGGGGAAGAATTGTAACCATGGGTAGTGTACAGCAAAGTCAGCCACATGCGGATATGATTGTGTATGCCGCGTCCAAAAGTGCACAGGAAAATATGGTTCGTAATATTGCTAAACAAGTTGCTGACAAAGGAATTACTGTAAATAATCTGGAAGTTGGTGTGTTCGATACGGTTAGAAATCAGGGAGTTTTGGAAAATAGTGAATATAAAAATATTGTTTTGAGTAAAATACCGGTTAAATTTATAGCTCAACCCGATGACTGTGCTGGTTTAGTAAATTTACTTTGTTCGGATGCCGGCAGATATATTACAGGAGCGAATATCTCCATTGATGGTGGGATGAGAATCCTTTAATCAAAAAAGAAGAATTTTTAAATTGAAAAAATGAGAAACATAGTATATATTTTAAAAGCAGAATGAAACTATCGTTACTATTACCTTCGAAATACGATGAACGCAAATGGACGTTGGCTCGCCAAATAGGTGTAAATTACGCCATTACCAAAGCTGCCCCCGAATTGTCGGGTAGGCTCGCGCCATACGATTTTGAATCACTGAAAACTATAAAATCAGAATTTGAGAAAGCTGGATTTACTTTATATGGTTTGGAGGGTGATCAGTTCGATATGTCACCTATAAAATTAGGAACAGAAGGGCGCGATGAGTTGATTGAAAAATATAAACAGATGATTCGTAATATGGGGCAATTAGGGATTCCTTTGCTCTGTTACAATTTTATGGCAGTAACAGGTTGGTATAGGTCAAGAGCTGATTTTAAGGAACGTGGTGGAGCATTAACCAGCGAGTTTAATATCAAAACCATGGAATACGATTTAGCACCTCTTGAATTACGCATATCAGAGAACAAACTGTGGGAAAACCTGTTTTATTTTCTAAATGAAGTACTGCCAGTGGCCGAAGAATGCGGCGTAAAAATGGCTTTACATCCTGATGATCCGCCAATTAGTCCATTTCGTGGAGTAGGAAGAATATTGACATCGCCGGATGCTTATGAAAGAGTTCTGGCACGTTTTCCAAGTCCCAGCAATGGAATTGCATTCTGTCAGGCAACTTTTAAAACCATGAATGTAGATTTAAAAGTAGTTTCGGAAAAATGGATCAAAGAAGGAAAAGTTTTTTTCATTCATTTACGTGATGTGGAAGGTAATGTTAATTGCTTTCACGAGACTTTTATTGATAATGGACCTACGCCAATAGCAGGTATGATAAAGCATTATCACGATTGTGGATTTGATGGTATTATTCGTTCTGACCATGCTCCCAGTATGTTTGGTGAAAATCAAGAAGATTTTAAAGGAGGTTTATCTGCGGGTTACGATATGATGGGGCATGTTTTTTCGATAGGATATATCAAGGGAATTTGTGAATCGGCAGGAATAAATATTGAATAACTATGTTGACAATTATGAAAAGCTACACTTCTCAATTATATTTCACTGTTTTAATGCTTATTATTTTAAGTGTTCATTCGGGCTTTGCAATAAACTATTATGTTGACTCACAGAATGGTAGCGATAGCAATAACGGAAAAACACAACTAACAGCATGGAAAACAATTACAAAAGTTAGTTCGATTTACTTTTCCGGAGGAGACTCTGTACTTTTTATGCGTGGTCTGGTTTTTAGAGGAACGTTAATCCCTAGTGGTGGATCTTCAGCAAGTTCATTAGTTACTTATGGTGCTTATGGAGATATTAGTATAGCTAAACCTA
>JBMOHG010000358.1:0-3715 GCA_049317965.1 Paludibacter sp. | reverse complement strand
ACAGTTCCGTGCAAAATTTCAGGAATATAGGCTCCACCGAAATTGCCGTAATATCCGTTGTTATCTATTGAGTAATCCATCTTTAAAATGGTAAATTGTAAATGAATAAATTGTAAATAAAAAAAGGCTTATCGTGAGTCCGACAAGCCTTTTTGTAATATCTTTTTAATTTGACAATATACATAGGTGTAACATCTCACGATTAGCTAATCTGCGAGTGCCACCACCAAAATTTGTTTACTGTTAAAATCGAGTTCATTTCTTTTTGTTTTATTTTCGAGTGCAAAGATGATAAATTTATTTTATTTGACCAAAAAAAGTTGCATTTTTTTTATTTTACAACAATTTATTGTCAGATTTAATATCAAACTCTAATTACTTTTCATTCTTGTTTCAATTTCTGTAAAAACTTTTTGCTGAAGAACGATATCAGCGGGTGTTACTACTACTCTACCGTCTAATCGGGTGAAAACATGCAATTTAGAGTCCATCATTTCAGTATCAATAAATGCTCCATTAGATGTTTTAATACCTTTATAAATCATAAGTGCACTTATAGGATCTGCCACATCATCGGTTCTGCTTTTATATACTTTCATATAAGTTCCAACAGGCAATGTAATACCTTTTTGCAAATCTAAGCGTGTAATATTTATTAATGACATCAATTGTTTTAAGCTTTCCTGAGGACGATATACATACCAATGTCCTTTTTCTCCTGAATCAAGTTCCGTGGTTAAATAACCTAAAATGGGACCTAACAATCCAACCATCGTAAGCGTTTTGTTGGAAGAAACAACTATTGGATCAATAAGAAAAATCCCTTTTGGTTGTATTGTAAACTGATTAAAAAAACCTGATTTCACTAAATTAATTATTAGAGGCGCACCAGTAGATGAACCTGCTAAATAAATCTTTTTAAAGCCCAAACTATCCAATTTTCGGTATTCTTCAATAATTGAACTTTGCCAGTCCTGCCACGATGTGTTTTTGAAAACTTCATAACTTCTTCCATGTCCACCAAGAAGTACTTGCGACACATAAAAAGTCTTTTTTGAATTGGCAAAAGTACGCAATTCATCCCATTCGAAAGTGGTGGCTGTATAGCCATGTGCAGCAATAATAACAGGTGTATCTTTTTGAAGTGAGGTGGGATTTGAAATATATGACGACACTAAATATTTTTCGGGGTTGGCCAACGAAGGATCGAATATTATATTTCCATCCAACATGGTGGCATTATCTATATCAGGGGTTGAACTACACGAATAAAAAAGTGATACAAACCCCAAAACCACATATATAATTATATTTTTCATCTTATTAGAATTTAAAATCCGACAATTTAAAATTATTTTTTGTTGATATTATAAAATACACTCATCTGATAGAAAACCGGAAACAATGTTCCGGGAGTACCAATACCATCACCGTTAATAAGATTGTAACCAGCAGACAAACTTACAGTTACAGGGAATTTGAATTTGTAATAAAGACCCGTTTCTATACCAAATAACATAGAATTATGTGGTAATGAAAAGAATTGAATGTTTTCCATGTCTGCATGAAAAAAACCTGTATTTAAACCCGCTGATATTTGAAAATTCTTTTTAGCTCTAAACCGCCAATCAGCGCCAATTATATAATTATCTTGTTTTATTGCATTACTATTGAAAGCACTACCAATTCTACTGCTAACATAACTTAATTTGACATGTATGTTTTTCTTCAATAAAAAATCAGAAGTAAAATCTGCAGAAACACCATTTTCCCAATATAATTGTTCTGTTTTTTGAATCCTTGCTCCTACTCCTAATTCGTAATTATCAAAAACCTGCGTATAAGAATAAGTAGTAAAAAGGAATAATACAAGTAAGATGAATGTGTGTTTTTTCATTTTTGTATTTATTTGGTTAGACATATTATTATAAAACCACAAAAATAACTCATTTGTTCATAAAAACACAATTTAATGTCGGTTTTGATTTAAAACAGACAAGATAAAAAAAAACAAATCATTA
This sequence comes from Paludibacter sp., assembly GCA_049317965.1. Taxonomy (GTDB): domain Bacteria; phylum Bacteroidota; class Bacteroidia; order Bacteroidales; family Paludibacteraceae; genus Paludibacter. The sequence goes on along the minus strand of JBMOHG010000358.1, from coordinate 1,694 downwards.
TTATTCATCAAATCATCAACGCTCTAAGTTTACATTTAGTAGTAGAAGTAAAAATAAAAATGAATTTTCGAGCTTTTTGATTATCTTTGCAGTTAACAATTATTATTAAAACACTTCAGAGAAGTAAGTATGAAAACACTCAGACCACAAGCGGTATGGAATTTTTTTCACGAAATAACTCAAATTCCAAGACCATCAAAAAAAGAAGAACGTATTATTGAATACATAAAAACATTTGGCAAAGATCATAATCTTGAGACAAAAACAGATACTGCAGGAAATGTATTAATTTGCAAATCAGCGACTAAAGGGAAAGAAAGTTCAAAAACTATCATTTTGCAATCGCATTTAGACATGGTTTGTGAAAAAAATAACGATACTGTTTTTAACTTCGACACCGACCCAATTCAAACCTACATTGAAGATGACTGGGTGAAAGCAAAAGGAACAACTTTGGGTGCCGATAATGGAATTGGCATATCGATGATGCTGGCTGTTTTGGCAGCAAATGATTTATCGCATCCTGCATTGGAATGTTTATTTACGGTAGATGAAGAAACCGGATTGACAGGGGCTTTTGCACTAGAAAATAATTTTCTCAGTGGCGATATATTGATAAATCTCGATTCGGAAGATGATGGTGAAATCTTTGTTGGTTGCGCAGGTGGAATTGACACAACAGCTTTATTATCATACAATTCAGAAAAGACACCCGACAATTATTTTGGTTTTTCTGTTTCGGTAAAAGGACTCAAAGGGGGACATTCCGGCGATGATATCAACAAAGGATTGGGTAATGCCAATAAAATTCTGAATCGCTTTTTGTGGATTGCAAATAAAAAAATGGATTTACGGTTAAACAGTTTTGATGGCGGTAATTTACGGAATGCCATTGCACGTGAGGCGGTTGCAATAGGATGTGTACCTTATGCTGAAAAAGAAAATATACGGGTTTTGTTCAATATGTATGTTTCTGATATAGAGAATGAAATTGGAAATATTGAGACAAAAATGCAACTCGAATTGACCTCGGAATTGTTACCTGAAACGGTTGTTGATAAAAAAACATCAACCGCTTTATTGAATGTTTTGTATGCATGTCCTCACGGTGTAAAAGCGATGAGTAACGATATGCCCGGTCTGGTTGAAACGTCTACCAACTTAGCTTCTGTAAAAATGCTAAATGGCAATAATATTCAAATCACTACCAGTCAGCGCAGTTCAGTTGAAACATCAAAATATGATATTGCACAACAAGTTGAATCAGTGTTACTTCTGGCAGGTGCAACGGTTTCGCATGGTGACGGTTATCCGGGTTGGAAGCCGAATTTAAAATCAGAAATTTTGAAAACTGCACAAAAAAGTTACAAAAAATTATTTGACAAAGAACCAAATATACGTGCTATTCATGCCGGATTGGAATGTGGTTTGTTTTTGGAAAAATATCCACATCTCGATATGATATCAATTGGACCTCAGATGTATGGTGTTCACTCACCCGATGAAAGATTGAGTATTTCATCTACTCAAAAATGTTGGAAATGGTTGACAAGTATATTGGAAGAAGTTTAAAAAGGTTTCGTGTTCCAAATTTCGTGTTTCGTGTTCAGTGTTTCGGGGTAGGTTTGAAAAATAATACGTTTGAGGGTTTTTCCTTAATTATTTTACATCAAAATTTTGAAATCTAATTCATT
>JBMOHG010000357.1:0-3716 GCA_049317965.1 Paludibacter sp. | reverse complement strand
AAACTTCCTGTGATTGAATAAACCCGCACCATTTTTTGAGTTGCATTTTGACCGTCCATCCATCTGATATGAATAGTTTTGTCATTATCATTAAAGCCAATAATAATATCTTTTGTTTCGGTAATTTTCAGCGCATTTACAAATGGTAATTTTGCTAATGCAGTTTGGAAATTGGGTATTCCATAACCCAGTTGGGCAGTTGGGCTGTTATAAATACTGGCACTTTCAAAAACTGCTTTAAGTAATGTATCTAAATGACATGGAGGATAATAGGTTTTTGCAGCTTGCAGAAAACAAGCCATCATTCCGGCCATTATAGGCGATGCATACGAAGTACCACTTCCAAAACTTACAGCTCCGGTTGGGTTAACAATAGCTGAAGATGTTCCCATTGAGCAAATTTCAGGCTTTACTCTATTGTCGGAACTGGGACCAAAGGATGAAAAAACGCTGGACGTACCAGTATTTGTAACACCGCCAACACTTACAATTCCTTTGGCATCAGCCGGTGAACCAATATAATACCAGGTTTTATTTCCTTCGTTACCGGCACTGTTTACAATAATAATTCCTTTTTTTGCCGCAAGTTCTGCTGCACGACTAGCTCGAGATACTGTTCCATTCATATCGGCGTATGTAAAATTCATACTCGCATCGTCAAATTGAGTATAGCCCAACGAGGAATTAACCACATCCACACCCACACTGTCGGCAAACTCAATGCCCGCACACCAAAAATCAGTTTCAACAACATATTCAGTAGGGGCATATTCTGTTCGGATAAGCCAATACGAGGCATCGGGAGCAGTACCAAGAAACAAATTTGGTAAATTGCCAGTCATTGTCGACAATACATTTGCACCATGAGTATCCTCAGCATAAATATTCGAAGTTGGATTAATAATGTCCTTTGTTCCCAATAATCGTCCCTGCAAGCGCAAACTATCAAAGGCCGGATTGATATTTACGTTATTAAAACCAGCATCGATTACACCAATGATTATGTCTTTTCCCCGAAAACCAAGGTTATGTAAATACTTGCCATTAAGTTGGTTGATTTGAGTTGTGGCACTACCATATTCTGTGGCTTCGATGTTGTTTTTTGTTCGGCGAATTGAAATGGGAGATGCTGCATCAATTTTCCCTGTATATTGTACCCGTTTTACAAAAGCTAGAGTGCGCACCAAACTCATTTTGCTCGAATCGGTCAATAAAACGGTTGCACCATTCATCCATTTACTTCGGCTGTGAACATGAATTCCCAGATTTTCTATTTGTTGCAAATAGCTCGGATTGACAGGTAAATCGGTAGAATCGATGCCCTGAGCACGATGATTTCTGCGTTCAATGGCTTTTGCTGACAAATACTCAGATGGATTTGCTAACGAATATGGCGAATTATTTTTGTTGGCAAACTGAACGTAAAAATAGTAACTTGTGGTAACTGCTTGTAAAGCAGTAGCTACGAAAAGTAAAATTACAATTGATATGCCAATAAAATGTTTGGTGATAAATGTATTTTTCATGTTGATTCATTTTAATTCTGCAAAGATACAATTTTTTATTAAATAGATAATTCAACCTCGAATAATTAAAAAAACATAAATATAATCACTGATTGCATGACTATTACGAAAATATCGTAGATTTGCGAAGTTTTCGTAATAAACTGTAATCTGAAAGAAACAAATGGAAAAACTGACAAAGCAAGAAGAGGAATTAATGCTGATAATTTTTCAGCAAGGCAAAGGATTTATAAAAGATTTTATTCAAAAAATGGAAGAACCACATCCACCTTACACCACGGTGGCTTCAATTATTAAGAATTTAGAACGCAAAGGGTATTTGATTGGCAAACGGTATGGAAATACTTCAGAGTACACGCCAATAATGGAAGAAAGTGAATACAAATCGAAATTTATGTCGAACGTAGTCGAGAATTATTTCGAGAATTCATACAAAGAAATGGTGAGTTTTTTTGTTGAAAAACAAAAAATATCTGCCGAAGAATTACAAGAAATCATTCAACTAATTGAGAAAAAATGAGCAATCTACTTATGTACTTCATCAAAGTGAACATTGCGATAGCTTTGTTTTACTTGTTTTATCGTTTGTTTTTTGCAGGTGATACTTTTTGGAAAACCCGTCGCTATTACCTTTTATTCAGCGTATTACTTTCATTTGTGTATCCGTTTTTCTCTATCGAAAACTGGTTACAAAAACAGATTCCGGTTCAGAAACTGCTGGTAAATTATGCCACTTTGCCCGAAGTAACAATAACACCAATGTTGGAGTCGAGCATTTTTACGGTCGAAAATATCTTAATTGCTGCCTACGGAATGGTAGTTTTATTTTTTCTGATCCGACTATTAATTCAATTGAGTTCAATTTTGATAATTCGCACTAAAGGTCGATTCAAAACGGTTCAAGGAACAAGAATAATTGCCGTTGAAAAAGAGATAACTCCATTTTCGTTTTTTGGAAGTATTTATATCTGTCCTGAATTGCACAACGAAATGGAAATGAAACAAATTCTGACACACGAACTAACCCATGTTCGGCAAGGACACAGCTACGATGTACTATTGAGCGAAATAATTTGCATCATTTTTTGGTTCAATCCTGCCACTTGGTTATTAAAAAGAGAAATACGTCAAAATCTCGAATTTCTGGCTGATAATAGGGTTATTGAATCGGGTTTTGACTCCAAAATATACCAGTATCATTTATTGCAACTCACTTCTCAAATACCTGAATTAAAATTAACTAACAAATTTAATATTTCACCCTTAAAAAAAAGAATCATTATGATGAATCAAAGAAAGACTTCAAAAGTGGGCATGTTGAAGTATTTATTAATTGCCCCTTTAGCATTGGCACTTGTTGTATCAAGTAATGCTGAAAAACTGGTTAACTCTGCAAAAAATGCCATTGAACAGGTGTCTTCTCCTGATCCAAATTCAAAAAAAATAAAGAAAACAATACAGTTTTCAGCGCCATCTACTAAAAAAATTACAACTCCGCCACCATCTCAAATTAAAGATGGTGAATTGGTACCAACAACACTCAGTTCTAACGACATAATTTTTCAAGTTGTTGACAAAATGCCAGTTTTCCCGGGTGGAGAAAGTGAATTAATGAGTTACATAGCTCAAAATGTGAGGTATCCTGTTGAAGCACAAAAAAACGGAATACAGGGACGTGTTATTTGTAGTTTCGTAATTAAGGCAGATGGAACAATTGCTGATACAAAAACAATACGCAGTATCGATCCATATTTAGATGCAGAAGCATTAAGGGTAATAAAAGCAATGCCAAAATGGACACCAGGTGAACAAAAAGGAGAAAAAGTAAGTGTTCAATATACTTTACCTATCTCGTTTAAACTTGAAGGTGAACCGAAAACCAATCCTTGGGGCGATAAACCCATAGTAATTTTAGATGGACAAATGATGGCCCCAAATTTTAATCCTGATATTATTAAACCTGAGAGTATTGAAAAAATTGAGGTTCAAAAACCCAACACCGAAGAAAGTAAAAAAGAACTGATTTCCAGACATGGAAAATGGGCTGGAAATGGCGTTGTTAAGATTACTATCAAGAAATAAAAAACATACATTTTGTTAGCAAAAGCAGAAATGATTTTATCATTTCTGCTTTTTTAATTTTAAATTCAAATAAGTTTATTAATTTTACAGTCTAAAAAATACATAATT
>JBMOHG010000356.1:0-3720 GCA_049317965.1 Paludibacter sp. | reverse complement strand
ATATAGTATTTGTAATTTTGTTGTTTTTGGTAACCTTATATATTTTTCTAACATTTTACAAGTTGAAAAATAATGTGCATCTCGAACAACAAATGACGGATATGAAACTCCGCTTTTTTACTGATATTTCTCATGAATTACGCACACCCCTTACATTAATTTCACTTCCGGTTGACAATATGCTGGAAGAAAATAAAGATCCATCAATAAACGAACAACTGTCACTTGTCCGAAGAAATTTAGATCGGGTAATGATTTTAATAAATCAAATTCTCGATTTCAGAAAATTGCAAAATAACAAGATGCATTTAACAATAGAAGAAATCAATTTCGGAGAATTTATTCGAACTTGTAGTAGCAATTTTTTGGAAATGGCTCATGCGAAGAACATTAATTTCAAAATGCTTGATGAAACTGATGGTGTTAAAGTTTGGGTTGATCCCGAAAGATTAGATTCTATTATTTACAACTTACTTTCGAATGCATTGAAATTCACTCCAGCGGGGAAAAGCATTACAGTAAAAGCTTCTGTTTTACAACACGCTGCAGTACTTTCGGTAATTGATGAAGGTGTAGGAATTGCTCAAGAAAAAATTAATTTTATTTTCGATCGTTTTTTTAGTGTATCTACATTGAGAAATATTGCACAAAAAAGTACAGGTATTGGTCTTGATTTGGTAAAGAAAATGGTTGATTTACATCATGCTACAATAAATGTTGAAAGTCAGGTAGGAAAAGGTTCAACATTTGAGATACAATTTAAACTTGGAATTGCTCATTATCAAGGAGATGAAGATATTATCCTTTCAGATCAAAAAATTCCAACCGAAGAGGAAGAAAAAGAACAATCAAACGAATTAGCTGTTGACGAACATGATAACGTAACACCATTAATTCTAATTGTTGAAGACAATGATGAACTTCGTCATTTTTTGAAAAACAGTTTAAAAAACAGTTTCAGAGTTGCTGAAGCTGAAAATGGTTTAAAAGGTTGGCATAAAGTTGAACATTTGATGCCTGATTTTATTATTGCTGACCTAAGAATGCCAGAAATGGATGGACTTGAGCTAACAAAAATGATTAAAGAAGACAAGCGAACTTCTCATATACCGGTGATTTTACTAACCGCTGTAACCGATATGGAAAGTAAAGTGGCAGGTATGAAAGCGGGAGCCGACGATTACATTACCAAACCATTTAATTCTGCATTTCTTCATGCCCGAATTGAAAACCTGATGAATCAACGTAATAAATTGCGTCAGTTTTATCGTTCACAAATTCAAACTTCAAAAACAGATCTGGTTTTACCACCACTCGACTTAAGGTCGCAGGAAGATCTTTTTATGCAACATTTGATTTTAATTATGAACGAAAATCTTGAAAATTGCGATTTGAATATCGATTTGCTTGCATCAGAAGTTGGAATGAGTCGAACTGTTTTCTTTAATAAATTAAAAAGCTTAACTGGCTATTCACCTGTTGAATTTGTTCGCGAAGTACGTTTTGAAAGGGCAGCCGAATATATACGTGATACTCAATTAACTGTATCTGAAATTTCGTACAAAGTTGGAATTGACGACCCGCGTTATTTTAGCCGTTGTTTCAAACAGAAATTTGGAGCAACTCCATCAGAATATAGACATCAACATTTATTAAATTAAATAATTCATATAAAAATATCAATACTTAAAACAAATTATTAAATCAATGAAAATCAAATTATTATTAGTCTCAATGCTAAGCATTGCAATGTCGGCAACCAGCTTTTCTCAGAAAAAAGTTTTACTTGACAATTTTTACAACAACGAAATAAATTCCAAAACTGGAAAACCGTTTCATTATATATGGGAAGATACAGCATTAAGTGGTTTTTCTGAGTTGGGTGGACTTTTTCAGAAAAATGGAGCTGTACTTGCTACATTAAAGGAAAAACCAACTTTAACCAATCTTAAGGGTGCAAATATTTTTATTATTGTTGACCCTGATACTAAACTGGAATGTAGCACCCCAAATTATATGGACAAAGATGCAGCCATTTCAATCTCGAAATGGGTTAAAAAAGGAGGAATTTTGATTTTACTTACCAACGATGGCAAAAACTGCGAACTTGACAGCTTTAATCTGTTGGCAATGAAATTTGGAATGAAATATAACAAAGTATTACTACATCCTGAATTAAAAGCCGAACTGGGAATGCCACGAAATTATAATAGTTGCGCATCAACCGAACTTCCAAATCATCCCTTATTTAATGGTGTAGCCAAAATCTTTCTCAAAGAAGTTTCTTCGATAAGCTGTTCAAAAAGTGCAAAACCCGTTTTAGTAGAAAATGGTCAGACTTTAATTGCAGAAGCAAAATTTGGTAAAGGTTATGTTTTGGCTGTAGGTGATCCATGGCTTTATAATGAATATATAGACCATGCCCATCTTCCGCTTGATTTCGAAAATCTTAAAGCTGCTAATAATCTGGTAAATATACTGTTAAGTAAAGTGAAATAACTAGTACTCTCAAAAATATTTGCCACAAAAAAACTCCTCTAAACATATTGATGATTAGAGGAGTTTAATTTTTACTATGAATTTCAACTATAATTTTCCTTTTCTTTTTAGTCGTGCATGGCTGTGTTTTATACCATAAGTAAAATAGATTACAAATCCAATTACCATCCACCCTATCAAACGCATCCAAGTATCAAGTGGTAAAGCTGCCATTTGAGCAAAACAAACCAATGCCCCTAAAATTGGAACAAATGGAACCCATGGCGTTTTAAAACCACGGACAGCATCAGGTTCAGATTTTCGTAAAAGAATTATTCCCACCGAAACAATAACAAATGCCAGTAAAGTACCTATTGAAACCATTTCACCCAATAAACCTATTGGAAAAAGTCCTGCAAAAAATGCTGCAAAACTGCCGGTGACAATAGTTGTAATATGTGGCGTTTTATATTTTGAATGTGTTTTTGCAAAACTCTTCCACAATAAACCATCGCTCGCCATTGTAAAAAAAACACGAGATTGACCTAACAATAATACCAATACAACTGAGCTAAGACCGGCAATTGCACCAATTTTAATTATCGGACGTAACCATATTAAACTTGATCCGGCACTATTTATTGCTAAAGCAATTGGAGCTTCTACATTCAAATATTTATAATTTAATATTCCGGTAAGTACCAAACTTACTGCAATATACAAAACTGTACAAATAAGTAAGGAAAAAAGAATTCCCCTTGGAACATCACGTTTAGGATTTATCGCTTCCTGCGAAGTGGTGGAAACAGCATCAAATCCTACATAAGCGAAAAATACCACAGCTGCACCAGTCAAAACACCCGACCAGCCGAAATGTCCAAATGTACCAGTATTTGCAGGAATAAATGGAGTCCAATTGGCAACATCAATGTGAGAAATTCCAAACCCAATAAAAAGTAGAATAACTGTAACCTTAATTAATACGATAATATTATTGAATTTGGCAGATTCTTTGATTCCAATAACCAATAATGTTGTCATTACGGCCACAATAAATACAGCAGGAAAATTCATAATAGCACCAGAAGCATGCCAGCCATTGGCATCAAAAACAAATGGACTTTGACATAAAGCAGGTGGAATAATAATTCCAAAATCTGCTAAAAAACTAGTTACATATCCAGCCCAACCAACTGCAACAGTGGCTGCACCAAATAGATATTCTAAAATCAAATCCCATCC
>JBMOHG010000355.1:0-3720 GCA_049317965.1 Paludibacter sp. | reverse complement strand
ATGGGAGTTGAAATTCTATGGTTAATGCCAGTAAATCCTATAGGTGTAAAAAATCGTAAAGGCACGCTCGGCAGTTATTATTCAATTAGTAATTACGAAGCAATTAATCCTGAATTTGGAACAGAAGCCGATTTTAAAAACCTTGTCGGTGAAGCACATAAGCTGGGAATGCACGTTATAATCGACTGGGTTGCCAACCATACTTCGTGGGACAATTTGTGGATGAAAGATCATTCCGATTGGTACACAAAAGACAGTATAGGCAATATCATCGTTCCTGCCGGAACGGACTGGGATGATACGGCTGATTTGAATTATGATAATCCTGAACTCCGCCGTGCTATGATTAATGCTATGGCTTATTGGGTGAAAAATTGTGACATTGATGGATTCCGCTGCGATGTGGCTGGTATGGTTCCGCTTACATTTTGGGTTCATGCCCGCAAAGCGATTGATGAAGTGAAGCCGGATTGCTTTTTTCTTGCAGAAGATGGTGAGCCTGTTATTCATAAAGCATTTGACATGACTTATAATTGGGAAATGAAAGATATTATAAACGAAATGGCAAAGGGAAAGAAAAATGTAACCGACTTGGTTAAACTTTTCGAAAAGGAAGCCACCCGATTCAACGTGAATGATATTAGAATGCAGTTCATAACTAATCATGACCTAAATACTTGGGATGGAAGTGAATACGAACGTCTCGGAGAAAAAGCTGTTGATGCTTTTACGGTGCTAACTTATACTGTTCCGGGAATGCCACTTACATATACTGGTCAGGAAGAACCACTCAAAAAACGACTTCGTTTCTTTGATAAAGACACTGTAAATTTCAAAAATTACGAACGAAAGGAACTGATTACGCAGCTAAATCAACTTAAAGCAAAAAATATTGCTCTTTGGTCAAATTCTAATAGAAACAGTTTTATGGGATTGCGGAATAACTGCCCAACAACTGTATTGAGTTTTATTCGCTTTCATAAAAAAACACAGGTTTTTTGTGCCTTCAATTTTTCTGACAAAGAACAAACTTTTAAAATTACCGATGTAATAAAAGGAGAATTTTTCACCTATATGGGTGAGATATTTCCAGTAAAAACTAATCAGGATATGAAATTAAAACCTTGGGCTTATTCAATTCAGGTTTCAAAGTATTAAAAAATGATGAAAACAAATTCATTTATAGCTCCACTTCTGCTCATTTCAGCATTTTGCTTTGGACAAAATCTTCCCAAAGTTTCATCTGGAAAAGTTGTTCGACATGCTGATTTTCAGTCAATAAATATTGCTGCCCGAAACATTGATGTATGGTTACCAGAAGATTATAATCCGACAAAAAAGTACAGCGTTATTTACATGCATGATGGGCAAATGCTTTTCGACAGCACGCAAACCTGGAACAAGAAAGAATGGAAAGTAGATGAAGTTGTTTCTTGGCTAATCAGAGAAAATAAAATTGAACCTTGTATTGTAGTTGGTTTATGGAATAATGGTTCGGAACGTGTTTCGGAATATTTTCCTACCAAAATATTCAATTTACTTGACAATAAAACTCAGCAACTTTTATCAAAAAAATACTGTAATGGGAAATCGGCTAATGGTGATAATTACCTCAAATATTTGGTAGACGAAGTGAAGCCATTTATTGATAAAAACTATGCTACTTTTACCGACAAAGATCGTACTTATGTGATGGGTTCAAGTATGGGTGGACTTATTTCCATTTATGCAATTTCGGAATATCCGGATATTTTTGGAGGTGCAGCATGTTTGTCAACCGCATGGTTGAGTTCAATAGAGCCATTCTATGAAATCCCTACAGCCACTTTTGATTATTTTAAGAAAAATATTGCATCGCCAATTGGACATAAAATTTACATGGATTATGGAACAAGTGAAGCAGATTCAACTTATACTATATGTCAAATGTTTGTTGATTTGATTGCCAAAGGAAAAGGTTATAATAAATTCAATTATATGTCGAAAGTGTACGAAAAAGGCGAACACAATGAAATTGCATGGAGTGAACGACTGAATGTTCCAATAGAATTTTTGATACCAAAAGCGCCGCGACAAAAACCAAGTGCCGGAAAAATTGACTTCTACGAAAGTTTTCAATCAAAATATATTACTGAAAGAAACGTGGAAGTTTGGTTACCAGAAGGTTACAGCACGAATAAAAAATATGCCGTACTTTATATGCATGATGGACAAATGCTCTATGATGCAAACACGTCATGGAACAAGCAAAGTTGGGATGTGGACGATGTGGCAACTAAATTAATGCATGAAGGCAAGGTGAAAGATTTTATTGTGGTTGGCGTTTGGAATGGAGGAAAAACACGTCATTCGGATTATTTTCCACAAAAACCCTACATGTCATTAAATCAAGACCAAAAAGATTTTGTCAATAATCAATTGCAAGTTTCTGGTAGGACAAATGAAAAAGAAGATTTTGAACCAAATTCTGATAATTATTTGAAATTTTTAGTGCTTGAACTGAAACCATTTATTGATAAAAAATATGCTGTAAATAAAGACAAAGCCCACACTTTCGTTGCTGGAAGTAGCATGGGTGGATTGATTTCGATGTACGCAATTTGCGAATATCCAAACGTTTTTGGAGGTGCTGCTTGTTTGTCAACTCACTGGCCGGGGATTTTTTCGGTAGAAAACAATCCAATACCCGATGCTTTTGTGAATTACCTGAAATTGAATTTACCAAATCCTAAAAACCATAAAATTTATTTCGATTATGGCGACCAAACCTTGGATGCATTGTATCCTCCTTTGCAAAAGAAAGTGGATGAAGTAATGAAAACGAAAAACTTTTCTGATAAATCCTGGATTACCAGGTTTTTCCCCGGTGAAGAACATAGCGAAAAATCGTGGAATAAAAGATTGAATATTCCTTTGGAATTTCTATTGAAATAACGATTTTGAGAAGGTTATGTAAACAGAAATAATTCTTTTTCTGCAATTTAAACTCTTGTTTTTCATGTGATTTATTTTCAAAACCATTTATATACTGCATATTGCAAACGTTTGCAATATATAATTTACTTTCGTATCTTTGTTTCGTATTTTACTAATAAATAATACATTATATTTGTCGACAATTTAAATTTAATTTCAAAACACAAGAAATAATACCAATATGAAAAGAACAATTTTAATGCTTATTGTACTGCTCACTACAGTTTGGAGTTGGGCACAAATTATTACAAGTACACCATCAATTGCTATTCAAACAAGCGGAGTAAATGATAGTATAGTGATAATCTACGATGCTTCTTTGGGCGGAACTACTGCCGGTTTGAAAGGTTATACAGGTACAGTTTATGCACATACAGGAGTAACTTATGGTGGAACTAAGTGGCAAAAGGCACCTACATGGGGCTCAAATTTAGACAAATACAAATTAACAAGACCAAATCCAACAACTGAACCAAATAAATGGAAATTTGTAATTAAACCCAATATTAATCAGTATTATGGATTGACGGGGAGTGAAATTGTCACCCAATTATGTTTTGTATTTCGGAGTGGTGAAATACCAACAGGTAAAACTGCATTCCTTGAAGGTAAAGATAATGGAGCTGATATTTTCATGGATGTAAAACAGCCAGGTTTAAATGTTGCATTCACAAATCCAACAATTGATCAAGCGGTATTGCCTGGCACATTTATGACTATTGGGGTAAGTTCTTCATTAGCAGC
>JBMOHG010000354.1:0-3735 GCA_049317965.1 Paludibacter sp. | reverse complement strand
CTTGTTTGGTGTCGCGATGCGGGTAGTAACTGGCAAACAGAGTTAATAGAAAACATGAAACCGTCGTTGGTTAAAACTTCAATTCCATTGTCAAAACTAGGTGTTCGAAAGAACATAAAATCCATTGAGATTTATGACCCATGGAAAAACACATGGAGCAAAACTAAAGTGGTTGATAATTCAATAAAATTGCCAACTTTTACTCGTTCCGTAGTCGTGAAAATCAATACGTGATTTACAGTTATTTTTAAAATTTCAAAAAATATCAAGTCCTTAAATAGAATAAAATGAAGGTTGAAAAACAAAATAACAGCTTTTACAAGTGGGAATTGCTTGGACTTATGTTTGTGGCATTTGTTTGCCAACAAGCTGACCGACAGCTTTTCAATGTGCTTCTGCCGTTGATGAAAGTTGATTTGGGATTCAGCGATGAGCAAATGGGACTTATTTCCACCATTCTGTTTTGGTCCTATGGCTGTATTGTTCCATTTGCAGGTATGATGGGCGATATTTTTAGTCGTAAAAAAATCATTGTTATCAGTTTGTTGTTTTGGAGTCTGTGCGCCATGCTTACCGGTTTTGGTGTATCCTTTATATTCTTTATTATCGTTTGGGGAATACTCACCGGAGGTAGCGAGGCCTTCTTTCCTCCGAACGCTTCCTCAGAGATTAGTCTATTTCATATAAAAACAAGAGGTATTGCCCTAGCAATTTACCAATCAGGTATTTATGTTGGCATTATTGGAAGTGGATTCTTATCAGGCTATTTAGGCGAAAAATATGGTTGGCGTATGCCGTATTACCTTTTTGGAGCTTTTGGAATTATATGGGCTATTGTGCTTATGTTCCGCATGAAGAAAAAAGTAGTGGTTGTAGAAACGATAGCTAAGACAAAGGAAAAAGGAAACGTAGGTATTGCCATAAAATATGTGCTTTCAAAACCTGCATTTTGGTGTTTATGCCTTGCTTTTTCGGGAATGGTGTTTGTAAATGCCGGCTACATGACCTGGATGCCAACTTATTTATACGAAAAATTTAACTTGTCACTTTCCAATGCTGGTTTTTCCTCTGTATTCTACCATTATTTAGCTGCTTTTGTGGGTGTTTTACTGGGCGGTTGGTGGTCGGACAAATGGATGAAAAAGCGCAAATCAGCTCGTTTTCTGGTACAGGCATTTGGCTTATTATTCGGTGCGCCGTTTATTTATCTGATTGGCGCATCCACCGAATTGTTCATGATTTATCTCGCACTTACTGTTTTTGGACTCTTCAGAGGCATTTACGACTCAGGAATTTATTCTTCACTATACGAAATTATTGAACCACGTTACCGTTCAACGGCTACCGGACTAATTCTAATGTTTGCATTTATTACTGGTGGACTTTCACCTTACATTATGGGTGTTTTAAAACCAACATTAGGTATAGCAAATTGTATTTCACTTATTTCGGTAGTATATGTGTTTGGTGCAATAGCACTATTTGTTGGAGTGAGATTTTTGAAACGCGATCAATACATTGAAACGATGGTTGAAATTTAAAAGAATATGAGTACAACGGAAAGATTAAGTTTACAAGGTCACAAAGCATTGATTACAGGTTCAAGTCAGGGAATTGGCGCAGCAGTTGCTTTATCATTAGCTGAATTTGGATCAGATGTGGTTATTCATTGCAGGGGCGAAGTGGAAAAAGCCAATGCAGTTGCCGAAAAGGCACGAGCTTATGGTGTAAATGCAGCGGTAATTGTGTGCGATTTAGCAGCAGATGATGCTCACGAACAATTGTACAAATTAGCTACAGAAGCTATTGGCGAAATTGATATATTAATTTTAAATGCATCCATTCAGGTTCGGAAAAAATGGTTTGAAGTTACTTCTGAGGAGTTTGACAAACAGATTCAGGTAAATCTGAAAACCACCTTATTTTCAATTCAACTTTTCTCAAAATACATGCTTGAAAAAGGTTGGGGTAGAATTGTAACCATGGGAAGTGTGCAGCAAAGTCAGCCACATGCGGATATGATTGTGTATGCAGCCTCCAAAAGTGCTCAGGAAAATATGGTTCGTAATATTGCCAAACAAGTTGCTGACAAAGGAATTACAGTAAATAATCTGGAAGTTGGTGTGTTTGATACAGTTAGAAATCAAAGTGTTCTGGAAAATGTAGAATATAAAAATTTAGTATTGAATAAAATACCGGTTAAATTTATAGCTCAACCTGAGGACTGTGCAGGTTTAGTGAATTTACTTTGTTCGGATGCCGGCAGATATATTACGGGAGCAAATATCTCCATTGATGGTGGAATGAGAATTCTTTGATTAATTTCTAAGTGAAACAAGCATTAAAATAATACTTTTTTAGATAATGGATAAATCTGTTTTGACATATCAGAAAAAAACTCAAAAGATTTTAGATATCTCTGGTCTAATTGCACTATGGGATTTCAAAGAAGAACAGGGAGAACCAAAGCAAGCTAATGGTATTGAGAAGTTTTGTTTGAATGAAGTGGGTGAAACTTTAAGAATTGATGACGGTCCTTTATCAGGCTATTCGGCATATTTTAATGGACAAAATTATCTTGTTTTACAAAATTCAAAGATTGGAGCTTTAAATATTTACGGAAATAAACAGGAAATAACAGTAATGGCCTGGATAAAATGGTCGGGCGAACAAACTGGTTTTATTGGTGGATTGTGGAACGAATATAAAGATGGTGGAAAACGTCAGTATGGACTTTTCGTTTCTCTACCTCATTATAATGGTAAAAATCAAGTTTGTGGGCACATTTCCGCAACAGGAAAACCAACACCACCTTTTCCATATTCATTTGATTACTCTGCCAGCAAACAAGAAGTTAAAGCAGACGAATGGCAATGTGTGGCTTTTACATATAATGGAGAATTTATTAAATCGTATCTGAATGGTGTTTATGAACCACGTGAGCCGGAACTTATTTCGAACACAATAGGCTTTGAAGGATTTCCTGAAGGAGCTGTTCATTCAAAAAACCCCTATTATTTTCCATATGGAATTGGAAATAACGGCTCGGATTTTACGGTTGGAGCTGTATTGTTAAAAGCTGGAATGGGTAACTTTTATAAAGGATTGATTGGTGGATTAGCAGTGTTTGATAAAGTGCTTTCTGATGATCAGATTAAAACTCTCAGCGATATTTAGTGTTGCGATGAGAATTTAAGAGTTTATTTATTGAAAAACGAAAAAAAATGAAACTATCGTTATTACTACCTTCGAAATACGATGAACGCAAATGGACGTTGGCTCGCCAAATAGGTGTAAATTACGCCATTACCAAAGCTGCCCCCGAATTGTCGGGTAGGCTCGCGCCATACGATTTTGAATCACTGAAAGCTATAAAATCAGAATTTGAAAAAGCAGGATTTACGTTATATGGTTTGGAAGGCGATCAGTTCGATATGTCACCTATAAAATTAGGACTTGAAGGGCGCGAAGAGTTGATTGAAAAATATAAACAGATGATTCGTAACATGGGACAACTAAGTATACCGTTGTTGTGTTATAATTTCATGGCTGTTACAGGTTGGTATCGTTCAAGAGCTGATTTTCAGGAACGTGGCGGAGCACTAACCAGCGAGTTTAATATCAAAGCCATGGAAAACGATTTAGCACCGATTGAGTTACGTATATCAGAAGAAAAACTATGGGAAAACCTGTTTTATTTTCTAAATGAAGTACTGCCAGTGGCCGAAGAATGCG
>JBMOHG010000353.1:0-3750 GCA_049317965.1 Paludibacter sp. | reverse complement strand
TAAGTTTAAAATTTGATTGTTGAGTCTATTCACTCAAAATAGTTTGCAAAAATGGGACATTATTTTATATATGTGCTGAAAGTATTGTGCAGAAATTTTGAAATATCGTGCAGAAATCACTCTATTTAGTTCCTAAGTATCAAAACATTAAAAATAATACACTAAATTTGTCTTTGTTATCTCAACTAATCATTGCTTTATGAAACGATTCACATTTTTACTCGCACTTAATTGCTTGTTTATTAGCCTATTATCGAATGAGATTACGTTTGAACATTTGGGCTTCGAAAAGGGCTTAACGCAGATTACCGTGTTTGCCTTGTATCAGGACGAGAATGGAGGCATTTGGATTGGCACAAACGATGGGTTGGTGCATTATAATGGGAGTACTGTTGAAAGTTTGATTAATTCAAAGCAGGAGTCCGACTTAATTTCGGGATTTGTAGCTACAGTTTGTGGCGACAAGCAAGGTCATGTGTATGCGCTTATCAACAACCGAATTGTGGAGTATGACATGAAACTGCAAAAAATTCAGGCCTTGACTTTAACTGCAGAACTTCAAAATAAGCGCATAACAGCTATTCAACAAGGAAAAGATGGTTTGTGGATTGGAACTGCAAATAATGTTTATTTATATCGGAACGGAAAAACAACAAAATATGCTTCACTTTCGTCAAGTAGTTTGACTGTAACTGCTCTGTGCCAAACACTTGATGGAAAACTAATTGTTGGAACACTCGAAAAAGGAGTTTTTATCATCGACGGAGCTCAAAAACAATATAACTTTCTGCCAACTTGCGTCAATGTCAATCTTATTTACGAAGACAGCAAGCGAAATATTTGGATTTGCACCAGCGAAAGTGGACTTTTCAAAATAGATAATCAGCTTCAAATCAAATCGTTAACTGCCAGCAATATCGACCCATCGGGGCTTTCGAGCAATATTGTACGAAGTGTGTGCGAGGATAATAATAACAACCTGTGGATTGGCACTTTTGCCGGATTAGACAAGTTAAACCTGGCTACAAATGGTATCGAGCATGTGGGTTTATCCACCGACAAAAGGCATAGTTTGAGCAGTCAATCTATTCGTTGCCTAACCAAAGATGCACAGGGAACTGTCTGGATTGGAACATATTATGGTGGAATAAACTATTTTAATCCTGACCCTGATGTTTACCAGTACTACGATTTTAAAAAATCGCAATCCGACTTTTTGTACCCCATTATAGGTAAAATAATTGAGGACATTCGGGGCGATTTTTGGATTTGTAGCGATGGAAAAGGATTGATTTATTTCAACAAAAAAAACAATAACTATCGGTTTTTTTCAACAGATAATTGTGCTATTTCGGGCAATAATATAAAAAGTATTTACTACGATGCAGCATCCGATATTTTATGGATTGGTACTTATCGGAATGGATTAAATAGATTCGAGCTTAAAAGTAAACGGTTTACACACTACAGTATTGGAGCTAAAAGTACCAACATACCTAATGAGCTTCAGGAAACAGTTCAGGCAATTACGCCCTATCAGAATTTTCTGATGTTAGGAACTTTGCACGGAATTTACAGTTTCAATATAAACGATTCGAAAATAACCCAACTTCCATTTAATAAGACAGTTCGCGACTTTTTAATAGAAAAAAACTACCTGTGGATAGCCAACCCCGACGGGTTATTGAAATACAACATTTCTACACAAAAAATTGAAAAGGAATATAAACAAGACAACGACCGCCAGAATAAACTTCCCAAAAACAGAATTACTAAGCTTTTTGTTGATAGTAAAAAAAGATTTTGGATAGCCACCGAAGGAGGCGGAATTGTACTTTTCGACGAAAAGCAAAACAGTTTTACGGCATTTACAACAACTACTTGTGGAATTGAGAGTGATAATGTGAGTTGCCTCTCCGAATCGAAATACGGGTATTTGTTGGTGGGCACAAACAAGGGTTTTTCACGCATCGATGTGGAGAAAAGGAAAAGTTTTAATTACAGCTCAAAAAATGGATTTTCACTGCTTTCGCTCAATTATGGAAGTATCTTCAATAGTTCATCGGGCGAATTAATTATGGGGGGTATTGATGGAATGACTATATTCCGTGAAGAATCGTTATCGAATTTCGGAAAGCCATTTAAAATGAGGTTTACCGATTTGTGGGTAAATAATAAAAAGGTAACACCCGCCGACGAGACTGAAATTTTAAAAACAGCACTTCCATACACAACCGAGTTAGAATTCACACACAACCAGCGAATAATTTCAATTGCCTTTGCTACTGACAATTACGTAAAAGTAAACCAACCAAATTTTCAATATAAATTGGATGGTTTTGACAAACAATGGATTGAGATAGACCCTGCAAATTCCATTAATTACATGAATTTGCCTTCGGGGAAATACACCTTAAAAGTTCGTAGCCTTGTAAATGAAAATGCTGAAAGTGTCGAAGAAATTTCGTTGCAAATAACTGTTTTGCAGCCTATTTATGCACGTTGGTATGCGTATCTATTCTATTTTATGCTGATAACAGGTATTTCGGTTTGGATATTCCGATTTTATCAATCCCGTCTTATTTTAAGAACTTCGTTGGAGTATGAGCGACGCGAGAAAGAACAAAATGAAGTGGTGAATCAATCGAAACTTCGGTTCTTTACCAATATTTCGCATGAATTCCGAACACCACTTACACTAATTTTAGGACAATTGGAAATGCTTATGCAATCGTCAAAAATTGCTCCCAATTTTTATAAAAGCATTGTGAATGTTCATAATAATGCTGTAAAAATGCATCAACTAATCAGCGAGCTGCTCGATTTTAGGAAACAAGAACAAGGCTTTAAGAAACTTAAAGTAAGTGAGCAAGATATTGTGGAATATATGCGTGAGATTTTTGTATCATTTCAGGAATTTGCAGTTTATCATAACGTTGAATTAACTTTCGATACAAACAAAACTAAAATACCTCTCTTTTTCGATTACATTGAGTTACAAAAAGTATTTTACAATCTTATTTCCAATGCTTTTAAATATACACCTAAAGGAGGAAAAATTGGAGTAACTATTGATGCAGGAGATACCAGCGTTAAAATTGGAGTTTCGGATACAGGGATTGGCATTTCGAAAGACAATCTCGAAAAGATATTCGACCGTTTTTATCAAGCAGATAATGAGGATGATAGCAGCTTGCAAAACAAAGGCACCGGCATTGGACTGGCTCTGGCAAAAGGAATAGTGGAGCTACACAAGGGCAAAATTTCGGTAACAAGTGCAGCTTCGAATGGCAGTGTTTTCACAGTGGAACTGCAAAATGGGAATTCACATTTTATAAATAACACACAAGCGGAAATAATAGAGAAACACGAAGATTCAAACTCCGACTACAAAATTCTAACCGTTTTGGATAAAGAGTTTCTCAATGAAGCAAGCGAAAATCAACAAAAAAACTTTGCGGAAAAACCCACTGTTTTAATTGTGGAAGATAACGAAAGTTTACGACAAATGTTGGTGCAGCTTTTCGAATCGATGTATAATATTCTGGAAGCGAACAATGGTTTGATTGGCTATAAAATGGCATTAGATAAACATCCTGATTTAATAATAAGTGATGTAATGATGCCAGAAATGAATGGAAATGAGCTATGTACGAAACTAAAAGGAAATTTTGAAACATGTCACATTCCGGTGGTATTGCTAACTGCACAAACAAGTCCCGAGCAAAACATCGATGGACTGAAACGTGG
>JBMOHG010000352.1:0-3751 GCA_049317965.1 Paludibacter sp. | reverse complement strand
AGCATAACGAAGTAATATCAAGACTTATGGATGCAGGAAAAGCTTTTTTTTGCCGCATAGAAACCGCCAACCGAAAAGGGAAATGGGTAAAAATTTGGGCAAAAATATTTATGGTGGAATAGTGACGGTAAGTGAAAGTCTATTACCTGATAATATTGTGATTAATAGCAAATTTGATAAAAATAGTCAATGTAAATGTGAAAATTTAAAATAGAATTCGTAGCTTTGTGAACTATATTAATAAAAAGTATTTCATCTATTTTCAGCAATGATTAATGAATCAAATTATTAGCTAATAATTTCAACTTAACATAATTCTAATAATAATTAATATATCATGTTTTTATTCCAAACACAAGTTGAACGTCAGTTTTTAGTAGGTATCACTACTGACTTGAACCCAATCTATATTAAATTCCTGACCTATTTTGGTGATCCTGTTATTCAAGCGAATATCTTAGAAGTGAAGGAAGAACAATATCAGGGTGAATTTATCAGAGCTTTATTTGTTGATGTTTTAGGATATACAGCTCAACCACAGCCTAATTTCAACCTATTACGCGAAAAGAAAAACGAAACCGACAGTAAAAGTGCCGATGCTGCCATTAGTATAAATAACAAAATAGTAGCTGTAATAGAGCTCAAAGACCACAAAACACAGGATTTGAAAAAGGTGGAAGTGCAAGCGTTTGGCTACAAAAACAATCATAAAAACTGCCATTACATAGTTACTTCCAATTTTGAACGGTTGCGATTCTATATCGACAATGCAGTCGATTTCATTGAGTTCGATTTATTTAACCTCACTTTTGAAGATTTTCGCCGCTTGTGGCTGTGCCTTTCGTACGAAAGTATTGCTAAAAACTTGCCACAGGAAATTAAGAACCAATCAATTAGTAGCGAAGATGTAATTACAAAAAAACTTTACAAGGATTATTCAGTATTTAAACGCTTGCTATTCGATAATATCGTATTGCTAAATACGGAACACGATAAATTGTTGCTGTTTAAGAAAACCCAAAAATTGTTGGATCGCTTTCTTTTCCTGTTTTTTGCCGAAGATAAAAATTTGCTACCCGCCAATTCGATACAAGGAACTGTGGAGAAGTGGAAAAAATTCAACGCCGACCCGATGAACGATTATCAGTCGCTTTACAGTAGGTATGTGAAGTATTTCAAACTGCTGGATGAAGGCTACAAGGATAACAACATTGAGATTTATGCTTACAATGGCGGTTTGTTTGCCAACGATGAACTGCTGAATCAAATAAAAGTAAACGATGACATTCTGGCTGAAAATGTACTGAAGTTAGCCGCTTATGATTACGATACGGATGTGGATGTAAACATACTGGGTCATATTTTCGAAAACAGTTTGAGCGAAATTGATGAGGTAATAACCGAAATAAACAAGGGTGTAAAAACAATTTCGAAACGCAAACAGGATGGTGTGATTTATACTCCGCGTTATATCACTCAATACATTGTAGAAAATACCATTGGTCGATTGTGCGAGGAAAAGAAACAAGAACTTGGAATAGGCGAAGAGCTGTTTGAGTACAAACGTGCCGACAAAAGAAAGCAAGCTCTGAAAGTGTTTGACATTTATCGCGAATGGTTGTTGCAAATTACAATTGTGGATCCAGCTTGCGGAAGTGGTGCTTTTCTCAACAGTGCACTCGATTTTTTAATAGCTGAGCACAAATGGATTGACACTCAACAGGAAAAAATAGCTGGACTGAAAGGGCATTACTCCATGCAGCTGGGTAATATAGAAAATACCATTCTGGAAAACAACCTTTTTGGTGTGGACATAAACGAAGAAAGTGTGGAAATTGCCAAACTGTCGTTGTGGCTGCGTACCGCCAAACCTCACCGCAAACTCAGTTCGTTGAATAATAATATCAAATGTGGTAACTCGCTGATAGTTGACCCTGCAATAGCTGGCAAAAAAGCTTTTGATTGGTACAAAGAATTTCCGCAAGTTTTTGGACGAAAACTAAAAACAGACGAGGAAATTATCATCAAAAAAGAGGAAACACCCAATTACCTGAAACTGATAAAAGAAAAATCCTTGGAAGCCCAACAAAAAGCCGAACAAGGAATTGCCTTATCGAAAGAAGCATTAGAAATAACCAAACAATTAACTGAATATACAGATAAGTTAGAGGCTGTATCTGAACCATTAGAAGATTATAAAAAGCTTAAAACGGGTTTTGATGTGGTGATTGGGAATCCGCCGTATGTAAGGGCAGATAGTCCAGGAAACACATTGGAATTTAGAGAGCATTTGGTCAAGTCGAAGTATTTTGAAACTTTAGCTGGCAAATGGGATTTATACATTCCATTTGTTGAGCAATGCATAAAATTGTCTAACAATAAAGGAAAGATTTCATTAATTATTCCAGATGCTTATTGCCATGCAGACTATGCTCAGAAAAGTTTGGAATATGTGAAATCAAATCGGTTTTTATTCCAAATTGATTATTTTCCAGAGTTTATGGTATTTGAAAATGTTGGAGTTAAAAGTGTTATTGTAAACTTCAACAAAAACAATTCTACAAATTTTATTCAACGAATACATCATTCTGAAAATAGTTTTACCGAGACGATATTCGATTCATATCCCGTTAGTTTTAGGCTCGATTCTAAAGAAAGCATATTAAATAATGTTCCAAATTATTATTTGCTCAACCAAATATGCTACTCTTCAAAAGGTATTGTAGGAAATAGTGATGAAAAAAAGTACAAAGGTGAATTTGAAGTTGGCGATTTGCTCTCAGGAATTAAAGACGAAACGCATCCAAAATTATATTTTGAAGGTAAAGATATTGGTAAATGGATATTATTTAGACAAAGATGGATAGAGTATGGAACAGACCGTTCTCCATCACGGTGGAGTAGAAAAGGATTTAAAGAAATGTTTGAAGGTTCACCAAAATTAGTTGCAATGCGAAGCCCTGGTAATATTCCAAGGCTAATGTTGGATGAAAATAATGGATACTTTAACGAAAGTGCCATTGGTTTTAAACGCTGGATTGATTTAAAAGACGTTTCAAACAATAGTATCAATAAGGTTTATGGCGATGAAGATGAGAGGATCGGATTTGAAACGCTTTCATCATTGTACTCATATTCCTTTTTACTCTCGATTCTTAATTCATCGGTTATTCGATATGAATTAAATACAAACAGAAGGAGTAATATACATATTTATCCAGAAGATTGGAAAGTGCTTAAAATACCAAAGATTGAGAAAGGAAATTTTGTTGCAATAGAATTGGAGAAGAAAGGTGAACAGATGCTGATTTTGAACAAAGAATTAATGGTTTCAACTCAAAAATTCCAACGAATGCTTCAGCGCAAATTTAATTTAGAGGAGTTACCTACAAAGTTGCAAAGCTGGTACTTGCTTAGTTATAAAGAATTTATAGCTGAACTAGGCAAGAAAAAAGTAAAACTTACATTGGCTCACGAAGCCGAATGGGAAGAATATTTCAATACGGAATGTACAAAAGCCGTTGCTATAAAATCGCAAATAGAAACCACTGACCGTGAAATAGACAACTTAGTGTATCAATTATACACTTTGACTGAGGAGGAAGTGAAGATTGTGGAGGGTAAGAAATAAAATTTCAAAAAACTAAAACGGTGGGAGAAGATTATAAAAAAAACCGTTCTTTAATTATGAAGGTTAATACATTCTGCAAAAATGAAAAATAATAAAAAAAAATGGGTTTTGACAACCAAA
>JBMOHG010000351.1:0-3754 GCA_049317965.1 Paludibacter sp. | reverse complement strand
CCGGTCATCGCACCGTGAGTAAGTCCATGAATATCAAGCTGAAAAGCGGGTTTTGGAATTTCCATTTCGTCAAAAAATACCTCTGACATATTTGTATCAAAATGCTGACCGGTATGAATTATTAATTCTTCAATGCCCAACAACTTAAATTGTCGACTCAAAGTAGCTGCTTTTACAAATTGAGGACGTGCGCCCACAACGGTTATTATTTTTTTCATAACGAATTTAATAATGTGGCTAAATCTTTTGTTAATGATTTCCGTGAGTATTGCTCTACAGAGTCCGATTTAATGTTTAGTGAATTGGTTTTGTATTGTTTATAAAAATCCAAAATTACTTTTTTTGTTCCATTTTCATCATTGAAATCAACAATAAAACCTGCCCCGGTTTTTTTAAGTACTTCAGCAGCATCTCCATCTATTGGTCCAATTGCAAATATTGGACGCTTTGCAGCTAAATACTCAAAGAATTTTCCTGTCAAAATTCCTTTGGCATTTCCGGAATTATTGATGAGTAACATTAAAATTTGAGAACATTGTTGCTTTTCAATTGCTTCTGAATGAGATAAATAATCAATTTTAAGCAGCTGATTTTGTAAACCTGCATCTTGAATATTCTCCAAAATAGAAAAATCAACTTTTCCCACTAATTGAATTTGCAAATCATTTTTAAATTCAAGGTTTTCGGTACATATTTCACTCAATACTTTCCAAAGAATTGTTGGATTTCGAGCAACATTCAAAGTTCCAATATGTGAAATTGAAAATTTTCTATCTAATTGTATTTCACTGTTTAATGTGTCAGAATCATCAAACCCATTTGGAATTACTTTCAGTAATTTTGGATTCATCAACTCGTATTCTTCTTTCATGCCGTTTGATACAACTAAAATACAATCGGCATTTTGAATAACTTTTTTTTCCAAACGATGATGAATTTTGTCTGAAATATAACTCAAATTCAGGTCTTTATAAAAATCGATATTAGTCCACGGATCCCGAAAATCTGCAAGCCATGGTATGTTCGGAAATTCTTTTTTTAGTCCCAATCCAATAAAATGCATTGAATGTGGTGGACCTGTGGTAATTATTGCATCAACAGGATTTGATTTCAGATATTTTGTCAAATAATGTACTGAAGGTTTAATCCAAAATCGTCGGGGATCGGGAATTAAGAAATTACCACGTATCCAAATCGAAAGTTTATCCTTCCAGCCTGATTTCTTGTTTTCAGATATAAATCCTGCATTAATGGGTTGATTTTTTTTTCCGATTAAATTTCGATATACATTATATGGCTCCCAAATTGGAGTTTTTATTACTTGAATATCAGAAGGAATATCTTTTTCGAAAGAATGGTCTATTGATGGAAATTCAGGATTTTCAGGTGTGTAAATAATTGGTTCCCAGCCAAAAGAGCGTAAATATTTCGCAAATTTGACCCAACGTTGAACACCAGCACCACCGCTTGGAATCCAATAATACGTTATTATTAGAACCTTTTTTGACATTTAACTAATGGTTTCAATTGCATTTTTCAAACGGGAAATTGTTTCATTTTTACCCAATATTTCTACAATATCAAAAATATGTGGTCCTTTTGGTTCTCCAACCAGCGACAATCTGAATGCATTCATCACTCCACCTAAATTATACTCTTTAGAAGTAATCCATTCTTTTACAATTGTTTCTGTGTTCTCGGCCGAAAAATCTTCAATTTCAACTAAAAGCTCAATCAATTCAGAAAGTTGTCCGGGTGTTTCAGCTTTCCAACGTTTTTGAACCGTTTTCGGATCATATTCGGTTGGAGCAATGAAAAAGAAAGATGATTGTGCCCATAGTTCATTAATGAAATTTGCACGTTCTTTTACTAATGAAACAATTTTTGATAGCTTTTCAGAATCTTCAATTATATCTTTTTCAAGAAGTATTAATTGAAAAATATCTGCTATTTCATCGTTCGATTTCGATTGCAAGTATTTGTGATTAAACCATTTTCCTTTTTCATAATCGAATTTTGCTCCACTTTTACTCACTCTGTCAAGCGAAAATAAATCAATCAACTCTTGCATCGAAAATATTTCCTGTTCAGTTCCGGGATTCCAACCTAACAAAGCCAGAAAATTTACTACAGCCTCTGGAAAATAACCAGCTTCACGGTATCCAGACGAAGTTTCTTTTGTTTTTGGGTCTTTCCAATTCAATGGGAAGACAGGAAAGCCTAAACGGTCACCATCGCGTTTGCTAAGTTTTCCATTCCCATCAGGTTTGAGTAGGAGCGGTAAATGCGCAAATTCCGGCATCTGTTCAGTCCAGCCCAAATATTGGTATAACAAAACATGCAATGGAGCTGATGGTAACCACTCTTCACCTCTAATTACATGCGAAATTTCCATCAAGAAATCATCTACAACATTTGCCAAATGGTAAGTTGGAAGCTCATCCGATGATTTATACAACACTTTATCATCAATAACCGACGAATTGAAAATAACTTCGCCACGAATTAAATCATGAACTTTTATTTCCTCGTCAGCATTTATTTTTATTCGAACTACATATTGAGTACCATTTTCTATTTTCGTTTTCACTTCATCTGTCGACAAAGTGAGTGAGTTGGTCATTAATTGACGCGTATGGGCATCGTACTGAAAATTAGCAATTTCCGCACGTTTCAAATCTAAATCAGCAGGAGTGTCAAAAGCAATATATGCCAATCCAGCTTCCAGTAATTGATCTACATACTTTCGATAAATTGCCTTACGTTCGCTTTGACGGTAAGGTGCATGTTTACCAACTGTCTCTGCTCCAATACCTTCATCAATTTTAATTCCTAACCAGTTGAGCGATTCAACAATATATTCTTCAGCACCTGAAACAAATCGCGCAGAATCCGTATCTTCGATGCGAAGTAACATATCTCCATCATATTTTTTTGCAAAAAGGTAATTGTATAATGCGGTGCGTACGCCACCAATATGCAATGGTCCTGTAGGGCTGGGTGCAAAGCGCACTCTTACTTTTCTCATTCGATAATTATTTGTTGAAAGTCATTTTTATGTGTTAATAAATCGTTGATTTGATTTGAATTGCAAAAATAACATTTTTTGCCGGAATAATCAGATTAAATCATTCATCATTTTACAAAACTCCTTTTTGAGTTAAAATTATGTTGTAATCTTGCGGTATTTTAAGAATTTTCGATGTGATTTGTAATTCTAATTTGTCTGCTGATTAATATTTCTGTATTTTTGCCGAACAAATAACTAATAAAAGAGTTTCATAATCATGAACAAACAAGAACTTGAAAACATTCGTGCAGATTTTCCCATTTTAAATGAAAAAATCTACAATAAAGACTTGATTTATTTCGATAATGGAGCAACAACTCAGAAACCACGATGTGTAGTCGAAAAAATTGAGGAAGGATACTATCATTTGAATGCAAATATTCATCGTGGAGTTCATTTTCTAAGTCAGAAAGCCACAGAGGCTCATGAAGCAGCACGAACTACAGTAGCAGAATTTCTTCATGCATCGAAACGGGAAGAAATTATTTTTACACGCGGGACTACCGAAGCCATAAATCTTGTTGCAACTTCTTATGGTGAAGCATTTTGCAATAATGGAGATGAAATAATTGTTTCGGTAATGGAGCATCATTCAAATATTGTTCCGTGGCAAATGCTTTGCGAACGAAAAGGATTGAAATTGCGCGTAATTCCAATGAATGAAAGCGGTGAACTGGATTTAGA
>JBMOHG010000350.1:0-3756 GCA_049317965.1 Paludibacter sp. | reverse complement strand
GGTTTTATTGCCTTGTTTGGTGTGGCAGTATTGAATGGTATTGTGCTCATTGCTGAGTTCAACCGACTCGAAAAAGAAGGAATGAATGATATTATAGAACGGGTTTTGAAAGGATTACACACCCGCTTACGACCGGTTATTATTACTGCGGCTGTGGCTTCACTTGGATTTTTACCAATGGCATTATCTACTTCGGCAGGTGCTGAAGTACAAAAACCTCTTGCTACAGTAGTTATTGGTGGATTAATTTCAGCTACTTTGCTAACATTAATTGTTTTACCAATATTCTATATTTTCGTTTCTTCAGGTAGTATCAAAAAACTATTTAAACGTAAATCAGGACTTATTGCATTGGTGCTGCTTTTTTTGTTTGGTTCATCATCTATAAATGCTCAACATTCTAAAAGAATAAATTTGACTCAGGCAATTCAAATTGCTCTGGATAGTAATTTGACAGTTCGTTCATCGGTTTATTCGGTTAATATTCAAAAAACATTGAAAGATGCAGCCTGGGATATTCCCAAAACAGCAATTGATGGACAATTTGGACAATTTAATTCTTATTCAAAGGATAACAGTTTCACTATTTCTCAGTCTTTTGCTTTCCCAACAGTTTATGTAAATCAGCATAAACTTGCAACTGCTAATGTGAAAAGTAGCGAATGGGAATTGAAAAATATTCAGCTCGAAATTGCCACAAACGTAAAACAAGTGTACGGACAATTGGCATATTTATATTCTAAACAAAAACTTTTTTTGTGGCAAGATAGCTTGTATTCAGGCTTTCAGCGCGCTGCAGAGCTACGATTGAAAACTGGTGAAACCAATCAGTTGGAAATGATAACTGCTCGCTCGCAAAGTATGGAAGTCCGCAATCAATTGCAACAAGTGAATGCCGATGTGCTTATCTTTAACCAGAAATTACAGGTGCTTTTAAATGCAAAAGAACTCATTTTACCAATGGATACAGTTTTGTGTCGAAAAGTTTTTTTACCAAATGCTGATAATTCGGTAATTTCAGCAAATCCTCAGGTGGGATTGGCTCAACAACAAATTGAAATGTCGCAATTTGAAACCAAGCTTGAAAAAAGTAAACTATTACCCGATTTGAGTATAGGTTATTTCAGTCAAACTATTCAAGGAGAACAAACTGTAAATGGTATTCCACGAACTTTTGGTCCCGGCGATCGATTTACAGGAATTCAGGCTGGTATTGCTGTTCCACTGTGGTTTGGTTCAAATGTAGCTAAAATTAAAGCAGCTAAATTAAAGGAAAAAGCTTCGCAGATGGGTGCAGAGAATCATTTCAAATCACTTTTAGGTAATTACAAATCTTTGTTGGGAGAATATGCAAAGTACAACAGCAGCCTCAATTATTACGAAAAGCAAGCAGTCCCAGAAGCTGATATGATTATTATTCAGGCTACAAAAAGCTATAGGGCAGGAGCGATAGATTATCTGGATTACATACAAAGTTTAAGTCGAGCATTAAATATTAAACTAAATTATCTCGATGCGTTAAACAATTATAATCAAACTATTATCTCAATTGAATTTATCGAAGATAAAATCTATTAATTTACAATTTAATCATTTACAATTTAAGATTATGACAAAATATAATTTCAAATCAATAATTCTAATTTCTTTAATTTCAGTTGCATTTGTTTCTTGTGGTAAAGCTACAAAGTCAGAAGCGAAGGGCGAAGAGGAGGTTTTACCTGAGAATATTGTTGAACTGAGGGATGACCAAATAAAACTTGCAAATATAGAAACAGGTAAATTTGAAATGCGCTCGATAAGTGGAACGCTAAAAGTGAATGGAACTGTTTCAGTAGCACCTCAAAATTTGGCAACAGTTTGTATGCCAATGGGTGGTTTTGTTAAAAGCACTTCACTCATGCCTGGCAATGTTGTTAGCAAAGGGCAAACATTGGCAGTTATTGAAAATTCCGAATTTATTGATATGCAACAGAGCTATTTGGAAGCTAAAAATAAACTCGAATATGCTGAGGCTGAGTATACACGGCATAAGGAGCTTTACAAGGATGATGTTTATTCTCAAAAAAACCTTCAACAAGTTACTACCGAATACAAAAATCTGAAATCGATGGTAAGTGCTTTTATACAAAAACTGTCTCTAATAGGTATTAATCCACTCAAACTGAATGAAGATAATATTAGTAGGTCTGTAGCTGTAGTTTCACCAATATCTGGATACGTAAAAGCTGTAAATGTAAGTATTGGAAAATCTGTCACGGCATCCGATATATTATTCGAGATTGTAAATAGTGATAAGCTTTTTCTTGAACTTACTTTGTTCGAGAAGGATGCTGATAAAGTTTCAAAAGGGCAAAAAATTCGCTTCTTCATTAACAATGAAGATGAGCAGCATGTGGCAGTAATTTACCAAACAGGTAAGTCCATAAGCAGCGATAATACGTATAAGGTTTATGCAAATGTCGTTTCGCCATGTAATAATATATTACCCGGAATGTATGTTAATGCAGTTATTGAAGCCTCTAGTAATCAGGTAACAGCTTTACCATCTGACGCAATTGTAAGTTTCGATGATAAAAATTATATTTTTATTTTTGAAAAAAGTAAAGTGGAAAATGGTAATTCGATGACTGAATACCGTATGGTGGAAGTTCAAAAAGGTGTTTCAGATGGCGGCTTCACAGAAGTTAAATTGCCCAAAGATATTAACGTTAAAACGACCAAAGTGGTTATTAAGGGAGCTTATAATCTGCTTTCGGCTAAGAAAAATGCAGGTGAAATGAGTTGTTGATTAGATTCTTTTGTCTAAAAATATGATTTTTTTAGTATTCTCAATAAAACAATTCTGCCAAATATACGTTTATAACTGTGTAAATTAAAAGAATGAATTTATATCAATTATTTAAATTATTAAAAACCAATAAATTAAAATTAAAACAAAATGAAAAAAGCCATTATTTTATCGCTTGTAGCGGTTTTCGTATCATTTGCTAGTATAACAGCTCAAACTGCTCCAGCAACAAAAGCAAAAGCAAAAACAGAAACAAAAGCTTGTTGCAAAGAAGGTGACAAAAAAGCATGTAGTAAAGATTCAAAATCATGCGACAAAGATGCAAAAGCATGTGACAAAAAAGCTGAAGGTAAAGCTTGCTGTAAAGATGCAAAAGCTGCTCCTGCAAAAAAATAAATCAAATTATTTGTAAAAATAAAGCCTCGAATTTTTTCGGGGCTTTTTTGGTAACAGCAAATTTTGAAACAAACTAATTAAAAGCCAGTAGTTTAATAAAAAATGAAGTTATGCCACCTACTAATTCCGAAATATGTAATATGTTTATTTTCAATTGGCTTTCAGCTATAATAATTGCCAGTAAAATTAACGTACCATATTTATACATATTCATCATTAATTTCTGGTTAATATCCTTAATGTAAGTAAGATAAATATGAGAACCATCTAGTGGAGGCAGAGGAATCAGATTAAAAACAAATAAACTGAAATTAATTACACCCCATATCATTATGAGGTTAATTGCTTCCATACCCAAAGTCGAACTGTTAATAATATCGACAAAATATAACAACCGGGCAATTACAAAAAAAAGAATTGCAATAACAAAGTTGGAAATTGGACCAGCTAATGAAATCATTATCTCATCGCGGTGTTTATTTTTCAGGTTATTAGGATTGAAACTAACTGGTTTTGCCCAACCAAATCCCGCAACTACAATTAGAAAGAAACCCAACCAATCAATATGT
>JBMOHG010000349.1:0-3764 GCA_049317965.1 Paludibacter sp. | reverse complement strand
ATTCAGAATTGCCATAATGTCAGCACTACAAGTTCGGGTGGTGGAGTAAAATTATTTGGCGCAGGCACTACACTTCAAAACTGTATAATTACTGCATGTACCTCTGCTACTGGTGGAACGGGTGCAAGCGCTGGTATTACACTTACTGGAGGAGCAACATTGAAAGATTCGTACATACATCATAATACAAATGCTTCAACTGCTGGTGGAGTATCTGTTTATGGAAACACATGTGTAGTTTCTGGTTGTAAAATTGACAATAATACCGCCACCGATGGTGGGGGTTTGTATCTTTATAGTAATACTAGTGGTGTAAGCATCTCCAATTGCAGTTTTAATAGTAATTCATCAACAAGTGCTGCTAATGGAGGTGCAGCAATAGGAAGTTATGTTACTGTTACTAATGCACTCCCAATATCAATAGCAGATTGCAGCTTTAGCTCTAATACTGCTGTTAATAGTGGGGGTGCAATATTTCTAGACGTGAGAGCTGCTAGTACGCTTAATATTACTCGTTGTACATTTACAACTAACACATCAAGTGCTGCGTCCACTTCTGCAAAAGGAGGAGGTGCTATCATTGCAAACAACTGCGTATTAATAATTGATAAATGTAGTTTTACTGGTAATCAGTCTATTTCTGGTGGTGGCGCTGTATTGCTGGCAAATGCTTCTACAACCATAACCGCATCCAAGTTTATTGCTAATTCAGCAGCCGGTAACTCAGGTGGTTCTGCTATCTATTGCAAAACAAATTATACAGCCAATAACTGTTTGTTTGCCGATAATACGGGTAGTACTCCTATTCATTTTTATACATCAACAGCTGTCAGTACTTTTCAGAACTGTACCTTTGCCAATAACTTAACTTCAGCGGCAGCGGCAGCACCAATTCAATTGTTGAATATTGGTGCAGGTCCAACTTATCCGAAATATGTATTTAGCAATTGTCTATTCTATAACGTGTCTGGATTCTCAGCACAATCAGGTCCAACAACAACTACCTGTGCGTCGGACAAAGCATTATCCAGCATTAGCATTAAGACTATAACAGCAGCCGATTTTGTTGATGCTACAAATGCAACAGTTGCTAGCCGAAATTACCAGTTGTCTACTACCTCACTAGCTATTGATGCGGGTACTGATTTGACCAATGCAACCTCACCTGTTACAAAAGATATTTTGGATGTAACCAGACCTCAAGGAGGTGCTTATGATATTGGTGCTTACGAACTGCCTTTTTACAATACAACGGTTACTTTTAATAGCTTTGGAACTGTAAACAGTTATACAACAGGTGATGTAGATTTAAAGGCGCAGGGAACACAACTTGCATTTACAATTACTCCAAACCCTGGATATAAAATCACATCGGT
Source organism: Paludibacter sp. (assembly GCA_049317965.1). Classification (GTDB taxonomy): domain Bacteria; phylum Bacteroidota; class Bacteroidia; order Bacteroidales; family Paludibacteraceae; genus Paludibacter. The sequence goes on along the minus strand of JBMOHG010000349.1, from coordinate 2,388 downwards.
TCTCTACAATGGTACCGAAGTTAAAGGAGATATAGTGGGTGGAGTTTATACAGCTCCTGCCATAGTGGCCAATGCAACTTTAGTAGTTCAGTTTGATTTGGCCACAGGTTTGGAAAAAGCTCAAAACGATTTCCAATGCTTCTCTGGAAATCAAAGTGTTGAAGTACGCGGTGCAAAAGTGGGCGACGAAATTAGCATTTTTAGTATTAACGGTGCAAAAATCAAATCAGCTAAAGTTAATTCAAACAATATGTCGATACCTTTAACACAAGGAATGTATTTTGTAAGAATAGCCAATAGTATTCAAAAAGTAGCTATTAAATAATCAATAATAAATAGACAACTTTCCCAAAGTTTAAAACTTTGGGAAAGTTGAATTTCCTTAATTCAAGAACAAGACAATTAACTTTTAAAACAATACAAACATGAAAAAACTAATTACTTTGATGCTCAGCATTACTTTTATGTGCAGTATCTCGGCTTTTGCTGCCAAAACATATTTGGTACAATTGGGAACAACAGATGCCGCCACTTGGCGAGCTCCAGGAGTTGGCGACACCATTATCAATCTGCAAGTTGTGGGTGCAGCTGGTGCGGCAGTTACTTTAAACGAATGGCTAAACGATAAAAGACTAGCCACCCCGGTATTTTCGGGTCATGCATTTGCTGCAGATGACCAAATATGGTTGACCAAAGGTACTTATACCATCAATGGACGCGATAGTTTAACTGCGGGTGTAAGTATGTATGGCGGTTTTGCAGGTACAGAAATAGCAGTTGCCGAAAGGGTAAAAGGCTCATCAACACCATGGGATTATAGCAATGCTACCATTATTGATGGTGCTGGTTCTCACATTGGAATCATGACTACTAGCAGTGCTACTTTAACTTGCGTGATTGATGGCATTACCTTCCAAAATTGTGCCAACAGCAATCGTAATAGTAGCGGTGGTGGTGCTAAAATACAAGGAGCAAAAACAATTATGCAAAATTGTATCGTTACAGGCTGTAAAGTTACCGGTACAGTTAGCACAGGAGCCAGTGCCGGAGTTACAGTATTATCCAAAGGTACCTTGAAGGACTTGTATATTCATCACAATGCTGGTACCTCATCTGGCACCGCTTCTGGAGGTGTAACTGTTTATGGTGATACATGCATGGTGTCAGGCTGCAAAATTGAAAATAACTCTAATGGCAGTTCAGCAGGTTTGTTTCTTTATAGTAAAACCAGCGGTGTAAAAGTGTTGAATTGCAGTATTTCAAACAATACTGCAATCGCAACAACAAATGGCAACGGTGGGGGTATAGGAAGTTATATCACAGCAACCAATGCTGCCCCTATTACCATCGAAAATTGTACTTTTACAGCTAATACAGCTGCGGGAAGTGGTGGCGGAGCCTATTTATCTCAGGTAGCAGCCAATACTTATAAAATTATCGGTTGTACCTTTACTTCAAATGTATCAAATACTCCGTCGGGAAATTCATCTACTGGGGGCGGTGGATTAACCATTTTGACCTGTAAATACGAAATTGATAAATGTACTTTCACAGGTAATTCATCAACCTATGCTGCAGTTGGTGCTTTGTTAATTGCAAGTTCAAGTTCTTGTTTGATTACTAATTCTAAATTTATAGGCAATATAAGCCCAAGCGCAGGTTCTGCTATTTATTGTAAAACAAATTATACAGCCAATAACTGTCTTTTTGCCAACAATACGGGAACAACCGTTGTCCATTTTTATGGAGGTACTGTCTCTAGCTCATTTAATAATTGTACGTTTGCCAATAATTTAAGTAGCGCGGCTGCACCTGCTAATATGCAGTTTTTAGCTCTTTTGCCAAAGTATTCATTTACCAATTGCTTAATCAATAAAGTTGGGTTGTATTCAGGTCAAATACCGTTGTTTACCAATTGTGGATTTGAAGCGACCGTACCAGGGGGTGGAGTAAACTGTGTAACCGATATTACCGATGCTTCGTTCAAGAATGCTGCTGCCGGCGACTGGAGTTTGGCTGATGGTTCTCCAGCTATTGATACTGGATTGAATTTAGCTGACTCAATTGGGAATAAAAAAATCACTACCGATATTTTGGGTGCTGCTCGTCCTGCTGGAACTGCCTATGATATGGGTTGCTATGAATTTGGTGCTGTCATTAATGCAGTGAAGTCTGTGAGTGTACAATCTGATTTATTTGCAAGAACTTCAACTGGTATTGTCTCAAAAACAGAGGGAATGTTGGATATTATTAGCCTTAATGGACAAGTGCTGAAAAACCGTAAGGTAGAAGTGGGTACAACAGTATCTTTGCAATCAGGCATTTATATTTTGCGCATAAAAAATGCAAAAGGAGTTTCTGTTCAGAAATTTATTATGCAATAAATTA
>JBMOHG010000348.1:0-3782 GCA_049317965.1 Paludibacter sp. | reverse complement strand
GAACCGATTTCACTTCCTTATCCAACCTTTATTTTCAATCTTTTGTTTAATTTCGTCGGTTTTATTTCCTGCATCATACGATTTTTGCCACATTTCCAGTGCTTTGCCATCGTTTTCTGCATCCTTACTATTCATCCACAAAATGTCGCCATAATGTTCCATAATCACACCATGATCTTCTTGTTTTGCAAGATTATCAATGGCTTTTTCGATGTAAAATTTAGCCAATGAGTAATTTCCCTGTTGATACAAAATCCACGCGTAAGTATCGAGATACGTACTATTTTTAGGTTCCAATTCTACAGTTTTGGCACTCATGCGTTCGGCTTTTTTTAATTCCGCTTTCTCTAACGAAAGATAATATGCATAATTATTCATTACCATAATATTCTTCGGATTGGCCGCCAGAGAACGCTCGTAATTAACAAATGCAGAATCTTTTTGTTCTAATTTAAAATATATATCCGCAATTTGTGCATAAAAATCGCTTTTTAAACCTGCTTGTTCGGCGGTAATAAAAGGCAATGCAGTTTTATATGTGGATAAAGCAGCAGGATAATCAACTAATTGATACTGTGCTATTCCGCGATAAAAATACCAGGTTGGAATTTTTGGAAGTTTCTCAATGGCACGTGCTGTGACCGTAATCATTTGCTTGAAATTCTGCTCACTCGCATAAACCTGAATAAGCCTAAGCCAGGTTTGATCATTTTTGGGATTAATATTGAGCATGGTTTCGTATTCCGAAATAGCCTCAGTGTTTCGTTTGCGAAATTGTAAAAAAACGGCATAATATCCATGCACTTGTTCTTCAAGCGGATATCTATCTACTAATAGTTTAAAAAGTGATTCTGTTTCGGCAAACTTGGTTGAATCTTTAATAAGTTTTTCGACGTACTGTCCTAAAACACCAACTTTGGTTTCAACATCCAAATCCTCATTTTTTAAGGCACTTACAATAGATTCTAACGCTTTTTCGGGCTGGTTCACTTCATTGTAATACTCAGAAAGAGAGATATATACGTTGGCATTTTGTGGATCATCGGTCAACACTTTCTGATAAATTGCATAAGCTTGTTCTGGCATTTTTTGCTGCATAAAAATGTCACCTCTCAAAACCCTGTATCTCGTTTCAGTTGGGAATTTATTGATTAATTTATCAATTTCCGCAACTGCTTTTTTCGGTTTATTAGAAGCTAAATACAATTGAAATTTTTCTATCGATAGCGATTCATCGATGCCCGTTAGACCTTCAAGTTTATCATACGCAGCAATTGCTTTATCATATTCCTTTGTTTCTTTGTAAACTGACGCCAATATGTTGTATACTTCTTCTTTATTGGGATAATTTTTTTGCAGTGCGTTGGTAATCTCAATTGCTCGTTTCCAATTTTTTAATTCGGTATGCAATGTTATTAATCTTAAATTGTACCACCAATTGGTTGGATCGAGTCGAACAGCATTTTCGAGATGTTTTACTGCGCTATTAATTATTCCAATAGCAGAATAAAGAATTCCAATTTCAGATTGTGCACCAGCGTCCAACGAATCGATACTAACACAAAGTTGGAATACTTCCAGTGCCTGATCGAATTTTCTATCATCTCTCAATCTTAAACCCTCGTAGAAATAATATTCAAACTGACGCTTTGAAGCATCAGAAAGTTGAATTTCTTGCGGTTTTACAGCAACAGCCTTTTTAGGTGTAGCGCAAGAATAGAATGAAAGAATAACGAGAAAAAATAAAAAAAATATATTGCGCATACGCTTCAATGAATCAATTTATTGACAGAAAAATCAATTATTAGGCAGAATTTTCAAATTTTCAAATTTTGAAATCCTCAAATTTCTTTATTCTTTTCCGGTATGTCCAAATCCACCTGCTCCACGTTCGGTTATTCCCAATTCTTTTACTTCCAGCCATTTGGCCTGAACGTATGAGGCAATTACCATTTGACAAATCCGTTCACCATCGTTAATGATAAAATCTTCGGAGGATAAATTTACCAGAATCACACAAATTTCACCCCGATAATCAGCATCAATCGTGCCAGGAGAATTTAAAATTGTAATTCCTTTTTTGATAGCCAATCCGCTTCGTGGTCTGATTTGAGCTTCGTAACCTGCAGGTAATTCTATAAACAAACCAGTTGGAACTAATTTTCGTTCCATTGGCGAAAGAAGTATTGGTTCAGAAATATTTGCCCTTAAATCCATTCCTGCTGATAAAATTGTAGCATATTCGGGTAATGGGTGCTTTGACTGATTTACTATTTTAACTTGCATATCTATTTTAATTTGAATGCTTTAAGCAATTGTTTTGAGTTTAATTTTATTATAAGTTTGGCTTAACTACAAAAATACGACATTTATCGTGATTTGGAATGAAGATGAAACTAAAAATATGTTTTTTTCAAATTTCAGTTACTGCTTTAAAAAAAAATGACATTTTTTCGTGCGTCATTTTACTCTAAATAATGCTCTATCCACTTGATTGAAATTGGTAATAATTTCGTGTGAAAAGCATTTGTAATCGGCACCGTAAGAATTCACAATATATATTTTGCCAGCATTTGCTGCTTCTGCAGATATAATTCCGGCAGCAGAATCTTCAAAAATAATAGTCTCAAAAGCTTCAAACCCCAATTTTTCGGCAGCAATTAAAAACACATCAGGATGTGGTTTTCCACGAAATGTGCCGTTATCGTACACTACTTTTTCGAAATCAAACCATTTTTCGAGGTTGATATTTTTAAAATAGAATTCCACATTTTCAATGCCTGCCGAAGTGGCAATTGTCATAGGAACGCCATTATTTTTAAGAAAATCGAAAAATTCTACAGCTCCGGGTGCAAGTTCCAAATCGTTTTTACACAAATCGCGGTAAATTGCCTCCTTTTCTTGTGCAAGACTTTCAACTTCAATATCAGTGAGTTGCTCACCAAAAATACCCCGCATAATAATCGGATTTGTCTTACCATGAATTTTCACCCTTTTCTCCTCATCGGTTAATTTCACACCATGCTTATTGAGCATAATATCAAACGCACGGTCGTGAAAAGCAGTATCCCAAAATAAAGTACCATTAAAATCGAAAATTGCAGCTTTGAATTTCATTTTTTGCGGGATTAAAATTTATAACCAAATAGCAAATCATACCGATTAGCTAACGAAGACAATGAAGGATAATTTGACATTCCTGAACAAATTTCCATTCTGAACTCTATGGAATAACACTTATACAATAAACCCGCTCCTAGTAGCCAACCTTGTTCATAACTATTTGTATTATCAAGAAACTTTTTCTCAATTATTGCAGTTTGATTATTATATCTATCTACACCAATAGCTTTATTTACTTCTTTAAAAGCCAGACCATTACTAATTCCTGCATTCCCAAAGCAAAATAGATCCCCAATAGGATATTTATATCGTAACATATTGTTTAATTTTATGTAGTAACCACCAATACTAATACTGTGAAGTTGAAAATAACCATTATTGTAATACTCTTTGTAGTCATAATTACTAACATCCGAACAATAAAACAATTCGTTGTAGAATGACAGCTTTCCATTATTACGCGGGAAAACCAAATTTAGAGTAGCACCTCCTGCAAAACTAATATTGTTTTCAAAATCAATAGTCGTAAAATTGTAGAATATATTACTACTTGTAGCTGTTTTAAATTTCAAATCAATCATGCTTGCACCACCAATCACGCCAAATTCGGCACGGATTTTTTCGCTGGTTCGACTCGTAAATGTTTCCTTTTTAGTTTG
>JBMOHG010000347.1:0-3787 GCA_049317965.1 Paludibacter sp. | reverse complement strand
TCAAAAGGAGTTCTTGAATCTGTAGAATTTTCTGCAAATGATACAAGTGTAACAGTTCCTGCATATGCCGAAATTTTTTTTAAAGAAATTCTTAAAACAAAATCGAAGGATGAATTCAGAAAAATACAACGTAAGCAAAAACAAAAGGACTTTGTTCGCGAACATTTCGAACAGTATTACAATGGTATCAAGATAGAAGGAGCTGGCTATAACTTCCACTATAAGAATGGGAAAATGTTTTTCGCACATGGGCACTATGTGAATACTAACAACGTAGATACTAAGCCCTTTATTACCAAACTTGAAGCGATGGAAAACTTTGCTAGGTATAAGAATATACCGACTAAAGATGTTAGCAATTATATTGCAGAATTAATCATAAAAGAGATACCCGAAAAAACAGATACTTTACCAGCACTTGTTTATAAAGTTTATTTGTATGCAGATTACCCGCAAAATACTGAAATAGGATTTATAGATGCACATACAGGAAATCTACGAATGACTGAATCTGCTTTTATTGATTTTTCGGCAACGGGTACATTTGTTACCCGCTACTCGGGGACGAAACAGGGGATTACACATAATTATCAGGGAGGTTATCATTTGGTAGATTCCATTCGTAGTGCAATTCTTCATACATGGAATTTAGAAGGAAGGACAAATATCTCAAGCAGAGTAGATCTAATAGATAATGACAACAATTGGACACAAACTGAACATAACTCCAATAACAACGATATGGGATTGGATGTACAATGGACATTACAGAGCATTTACGACAGGCTATCAAATGCCCACGGTGTAAATAGTATGGATGATGATCTTGATAATGATGGTAATGGATTTACAGTTAATGCGCATATTCGTGATGGAACAGATCCGAACAATGCTTTTTGGAGTCCTGTTGAAAGAACCTTATCTTTCGGAGAGGGAGGTTCTATTTTTCGTTCATTGGCAAGTGTGGATGTAGTAGCGCACGAGTTTGGGCATGGAATTACGCAGTTCCAGATAGATTGGAATAATACAACCGACCAACGGGCTTTCAACGAAGGATTAAGTGATATATGGGGAGCAATAATGGAACAACGCATACATCCGAACTCAGTCTGGCAAATAGGAGAACAGTTAACCATTGGTTATGCGTGTTTAAGAAATATACAAAACACGAATGCCAGTGATGCTAGAGACAAAATAGCAAATACATTCAACTCAGCACAATATAATTCAGGAAATAGTTATGTCCGAGGTGGTGTTTTTTCACATTGGTTTTATCTTCTGGTCAATGGCGGAACAGGAACAAATGATTTAGGAAGAAGCTATTTCGTACGGGGTGTTGGTATTGATTTAGCGGAAAACCTTATTGTTAAAGCTGTTTATGATGGATATTTACGCTTTTCAACTTCTTATGCACAAATTAGAACTTCAATGATAAACGCTGCGCGTGAAATAGCAGGTACAAATAGCTATTTGGAACATCAGGTTGAGAATGCATGGTATGCAGTTGGTGTAGGAAGCATTCAGTATCAATACATAATTTCTGGACCTTCTCAAATTTGCAATCAAGGCACATATACTATTAATTTACCAACAGGAGCATCTGTTACTTGGAGTAGTAGCCCGATTGGGTTTTTACAATTAGTTTCAGGGCAAGGTACGGATACGGCAGTATTTAGCAAAGTCTTAAATAAAAACAATAATATTATTTCAGCATTGATTTCCCTTAATGGTCAGTCTTTTACAATTTATAAGTATGGTATTCAGTCAGGGACACCGCAATCAACTTTCGAAATATATGATGCTGCAACCGATTTTCAAGTTTCAAGAGTATTTGTAAACAAGAATTATTACTTTTATGGAGTTGAAAATGCTATTGAAGATGATGATTATACTTGGAGAATAACTTCACCTACCCCTTATCCGGTTACTACTGCAATAGATGGTAGGCAAGCATATTATACTGCATCTACAGTTGGACATCATCTTGTAACATTGCAATATAATGGTATATGTGGTTGGAGCGATATTTATAGCGAATATGTATATTTTGAACCTTCAAAGAAAACATTTTTGTCAATCTCACCAAATCCAGCTTCTGAGCTAGTTAATGTAACGGTAACAGAGAACTTAGCATCAGATAATTCAATGTTATCACTCAATAATTCAAATCAAAATACGCTAGAAACGGATTACCAAGGAGCTTATGAAATTCAATTATGGAATGAGAATTCAGGCTTAGTGAAAACATTAAAAAGCGAACAATCGAAACTTCAAATTTCCTTGAAGGGTTTGCCTAAGGGAATGTATTATGTACATATGATTATCGAAGGAAAAACTACTCAAAAGAAGATTTTGTGGATAAAGTAAAAAAACGTGTAAAGACAAATCCAAACATCCTACGCTAATGAAACCCTCACTACATACATTTATAGGATGTGAGGAATTTTATTCAATTTCAATAATTTTATAGACATTTACTAGTGAGGGCTTCATTTAACCTACACTAAAACCCAATTTCCCGGTTGAGTTGTTTCAGGTATGAAATAACCTTCCCGGCAAACCAGTTGAGTTGTTTCAGGTGTGAAATAACCTTCACGGCAAACCATTTGAATTGTTTCAGGGTTGAAATAACCTTCACGGCAAACCGGTTGAATTGTTTCAGGGTTGAAATAACCTTCACAGCAAACCGGTTGAATTGTTTCAAGGGTGAAATGACTCTCCCGACAAACCGTTTGAATTGTTTCAGGTGTGAAATAACCTTCCCGTCAAACCGGCAACCTTGTTTCAAGGGTGAAATGAATAAACCGGTCTTTTTTATCTTGAATTTCATCAATCATTTTTAATACAAACATTTAAAACAAACATTTTATGAAAATTACATTATCAGACCTTAGTACCAAAGACCTCGCTACATTAAGCCAACGAACCATTACAATTTCGGATGAACCTGCTTTTGCAGTTGTAAAAGACAACCCATTGCTGGCAGCCGTGAAAACGGTGTACAACGAATACGATGGCGTGTATACCAAAAAAGCTTATAGCGGAAAGGGTGACTTGCTCGTTGAATTTGATGGCTACCGCGATGCACCATTCGGCGGATTAAAAGGAATTTTAATTGGTCATACCAAAGTAAGCAGTTCGCCCTATCAGCAGGATGCAAAAGATATTTATACAATTATCGAAAAATACGGCATTGACCTTGACAGGTACAAATGGGCAGAAGAAACAGCTCAGATGAAAAAACTGTTGGAAGAGTTGGATAAACCTGAAAACGCTGCTAAAATAGAACGAATGCTGCTTACCGCTGTGGTTACACAGATAAAAGAAGCACAAACGGCCTTCGAAAAGTTATTTAACGAAGTAGCAGGCGAAAACTCAGAACTGCGTACAATGGAATCGGCATCATCGTTTCGTAAAACCCTCCAAACTGCCCTGCGCAACTACCTGAACGTGGTAAAAGCCATGAATAGTTTGCCCGGTTGGAAAGAACTGCATGCCAAATTGGACGAAGTGGTAAAAGCTGCAAATAACAGTAGGCAGTCACCACCAAAAAAAGAAACGCCAAACAGTTAACAATTGACAGTTGATAGTTGACAGCTTATTAAGTTGATAGCCGTCCCTGCAATTTATTCCGATTTATCATAAAGGGACGGCAATTAATTGATACTTAACATAGCAAACAAAAGTTCGCTGTTAAATTCGTGAGTGTTTCAATAATTATTACCAGAACTAATCCATTTTTTAAAACTTAATTTTAAAACATTATGAAAACAAATTTTATTAAACC
>JBMOHG010000346.1:0-3790 GCA_049317965.1 Paludibacter sp. | reverse complement strand
GCTTTTACGGCTGCAGTGGTATTTACGTACGAAATAACAGTATGATCGGGGTGGGCTTTAGTAAATGCTTCAAACGCGTCCGCAGGACAACTGTCGGCTAAAGAACAACCGGCATTCAAATCGGGTACAAGTACTTTTTTAGTTGGTGAAAGAATTTTGGCAGTTTCGCCCATAAAATGAACGCCACAAAGTACAATAATATCAGCATTGGTTTGTGCAGCTTTTTGTGCCAATGCCAAACTATCGCCTACTACGTCGGCAATATCCTGTATATCGCCCATTTGGTAATAATGAGCCATTATTACGGCATTTTTTTCTTTTTTAAGTCGGGTTATCTCTGATATAAGTTGAGATTTATCTAAAGTTTTTGACATAATCGGAGTTTTCAAGAATTTATTTATATTATTCTTTTTAATTTTAAAAAAATCTATTTGAAGATAATAATAGCTTGTTAGTTTGGTTGATAAAAATATTGCAAAAAACTTGTATAATTCTTTATTAAATTTCAAAGGATAGATACTAACAATTTTTTATTAATAATTTATTTAAAAATAAGGGAATTACAAACTTTATCAACACATTGTTTATATCTGCAAAGTTAGAAAGTTTTTATGAATAGATATGCTTATAAACTATAAAAACTGGTTAAAAGAAAACTGTAAAAAAAGTGCTAACTAATTTGGTTCTTTCAAAACATTAGATAATAGAATATGATTTTCATATTTCAAAATATAGTTGTAATATTTCTGTCACATATTTTTAATAAGTTTTCAACAGCTTATTGATAGCTTATAACAAGTAAAATTCTACATAAATGTTTTTATTCAAATTATGGTGATTTGTATTTGTATATTTGGTTTATTGAAAAAAAACACTCTAATTAAAGAAATTTTTCTGCAAATATATTGTAATTTCTGTTTTATTTTTATAACTTTGCTCCTCAATTAAAATGAAATTATCAATATTCAACTTTGAAGTTGATATATAACATTTTACAATTTTCTGGTATTGAGTTTTGTTTGAATAAGTCTGACTAATTTTAAAAATATAGTTATGAATACATTTAACAGTTCAATTGTTTCAGAAATTATTCTTAATGGAATAATAGATAAATACAAAGGAAAACCCGGCATGTTGCTTTCAACCCTGGAAGAAGTGCAGGAAGTAAATCCTCTGAAATTTCTCCCAAGCGAAACTTTGTCAGAAGTTTCAAAAAAATTAAATATACCATTCACTCAGGTTTACAGTGTAGCCACATTTTATTCTTTTTTCAATTTAAAACCACAAGGCAAACATTCCATTATTGTTTGTCGTGGTACTGCTTGTCACACAAAGGGTTCAAAAGCTTTGCTCGATGAAGTAGGTCCAATTCTTGGAATTAAAGGACACGAAATTGAAACCGAACCATCATTTACAACCCCCGATAATTTATTTACTATCAAAACAGTAGCTTGTTTTGGACAATGCGCTCAATCGCCTGTTGTAGCTGTAGATGGTATAATTCATAGCAATGTCAATTCACAGAAATTGATGAAAATTCTTTCCAAAATAAAAGGGCAAAAGAAATAGAAGTTTTGCATATCAAAACTGAATATTTTTAACTTTCTATTGTATAACTTTTCAAACCTAATTACATGAAACCACAAGAACTTAAAATAATAAAAGATAAAAACCAATCAGAAATTAATCCTTCAATTCCAATGATTTTAGTTGGAATGGGAACCTGTGGAATTGGAAATGGTGCTGATATTGTGTACAATCGTTTGCAAAAAGAAATTGATGAGAAAAAAATTAATTGCAAATTAAAACAAACCGGTTGTTTTGGATTTTGCGCAGAGGAACCATTGGTGATGCTTTATCAACCCCAGAAACCTATGTTGGTGTACAGCAAAGTGGATGAAAAAGATGCATTAAGAATTGTAGAAGGACTTATTACTGAAAAAATTTATCAAAAGAAATTGCTTTGCAGAATTGATGCTTGGAATCATTTCACTTCGAAAGTTGAATATGGTAAAGGTTACGAAAATATTCCCCATTGGGACGAAATACCATTTTTCAAAGGACAAAAGAAAATTGTACTTCGTAATGCTGGATTAATTAATCCTGAATCGATTAACGATTATATAGGAGTTGGTGGTTATCAAGCACTTTCAAAAGTACTTTCGGGCATGAAACCGTTGGAAATTATTCAAGAAATCATTGACTCAAAACTCAGGGGGCGGGGAGGAGCAGGGTTTCCAACGGGTTTAAAGTGGCAGCACATGCTCGATAATGAATCTGATATTAAATACCTGATTTGTAATGCCGATGAAGGCGACCCGGGAGCATATATGAACCGAAACGAGATTGAAAGTGATCCACATTCAATTATTGAAGGAATGCTCATTGCTGCTTATGCCGTAGGAGCAACTGAAGGAATAGTTTATATGCGGGCTGAATATCCATTGGCTGTAAAACGTATTATTATTGCTATCAATCAGGCAAAAGAAATGGGATTATTGGGAAATAATATTCTCGAGAGTGGTTTTAATTTCAATCTTGAAATTGTAGAAGGTGCTGGTGCTTTTGTTTGTGGTGAAGAAACTGCATTAATAGCATCGATAGAAGGAAAAGCCGGACGACCCATGCCACGACCTCCATATCCTGCAAGTCATGGATTGTACGGCAAACCAACCAATATAAACAACGTTGAAACCTGGTGTAATATTCCGGTTATTATTGAAAAAGGAAGCAATTGGTTTAAAGAAACCGGAACAGAAAAAAGTCCCGGAACGAAAGTTTTCTCGTTGGTAGGAAAGGTAAAAAATACCGGTTTAGTTGAATTGCCGTTGGGTTCAACTATCGAACAATTTGTGTTCCAGATAGGCGAAGGAACTGGAAATTCAAAAAAAGTAAAAGCTGTACAAACCGGTGGACCTTCAGGTGGTTGCATACCGTTAGAATATTTTTCAACACCAGTTGATTATGAATCGCTTGCCGGACTCGGAGCCATCATGGGTTCAGGAGGAATGGTTGTTATGGATCAGGATAATTGCATGGTGGATGTGGCACGTTATTTTCTTGAATTTAATTCGGCAGAATCCTGTGGAAAATGCACTCCTTGTCGCGAAGGATTAGCGCAAGCGCTAGCAATTTTGACTAAAATAACAACAGGAAAAGGAACTTTTGAAGACATTACAACACTCGAATTATTGAGCAAAACTATCAAAGATACAGCCATTTGCGGACTTGGACAAACAGCTCCGAATCCAATTCTGACTACATTGAAATATTTCAGACACGAATATGAAGAGCACATAATTGAAAAGCGTTGCAATGCGGGTTCATGCGAATCGCTTTACATGGCTTTGTGCGAAAATAGTTGCCCGCTTCACATGAATATTCCGGGATATATTGAATTAATAAAAGAAGATCGTATTGAGGAAGCTTTTGAATTGACCTTGCGCGATAATCCTATTCCGGGAACAATTGGTCGAATCTGTCATTTCCATTGCCAAATGCGCTGTAGAAGAGAACAATTGGATGAACCGGTTTCGCAGGGCGAAATACATCGTTATCTGGCTGATACAATGTATAAACTGGGAAAAGAAAATGAAATATACGATAAACTAATCAAAGAAAAACTTCCAAAAACAGGCAAAGGAATTGCCATTGTAGGTGCGGGACCTGCCGGATTAACTGCTGCTTATTATTTGGTTCGACTGGGACACGAAGTAACTATTTACGATGCATTGCCCGAAGCCGGTGGCGTGGTTCGATTTGGTATTCCTCAATATCGTCTGCCAAAATC
>JBMOHG010000345.1:0-3791 GCA_049317965.1 Paludibacter sp. | reverse complement strand
TTCTTCATTTAGTTTTAATAAAGATATCTTTCCTTTGTATCGTTTTTAAAATGAGACAAAACGTGAAACGATTCCTCGAAAAATTAGTAGAAGGTGCATTATTAATAAGTGGCAGTGTAACCAGCATTACCATACTTTTGATTGTTATTTTCCTGTTCAAAGAAGCTGCAGGTTTGTTTAATAGCCCTGTGATTGAAGAAGGCTATGTGTTGGCACTCAACAAATCAAACCCTGTGAAAGATTTGAATTCGTACCAGATAAAACAGATATTTGATGGTGAAATAACCAATTGGGACGAAGTAGGTGGAAAAGAAGAACCTATTGAAGTAGTGCGATTAAGCGATTTAACTAATTATTATACTGAGGAAGAACTTGGTGCTGAATTTGAAAATATCCCTGCAAAAGCAAGTGAACTAACCAGTAAACATCCCGGAATTATTTTATTTTTACCAACTCAATACGTTTCAAAAAATTTTAACGGCACACTTTTAAACCACGAAAGGTTGCGTCCTGGCGATTTTTTCGGAGGAAAAGAATGGTATCCAACTGCCACACCGTCAGCACAATATGGTTTACTACCTCTTCTACTTGGAACGCTTTGGGTGAGTTTGGGCGCAATATTACTTTCTTTACCTTTTGGCATAGCGGTAGCGGTCTATTTAGCAGAAATATCTTCTATGCGTAATAGGAATATTCTAAAACCATTAATTGAACTTCTGGCCGGAATTCCTTCAGTTGTGTACGGATTTTTTGGTTTAGTGGTAATTGTTCCATTTTTACAGGAATCATTCAAATTACCAGTAGGCGAAACTGCACTTGCCGGCAGTATAGTGCTTGCTATTATGGCATTACCCACAATAATAACTGTAGCTGAAGATGCACTTAGAAACGTGCCGAGAGCTACAAAAGAAGCCAGTTTAGCATTGGGAGCAACTCAATGGCAAACCATATACAGAGTAATGATTCCTTATTCAAAATCTGGAATAACATCAGCTGCTGTTTTAGGTATAGGACGTGCAATTGGCGAAACCATGGCAGTATTGATGGTAACAGGAAATGCAGCGGTTATACCACATTCATTACTTGAACCTGTTCGAACAATTCCAGCTACAATTGCTGCCGAATTGGGCGAAGCTTCAGCAGGAAGTGGTCATTATCAGGCACTTTTTGCTTTGGGTTGTATTCTATTTCTTATTACAATGATTATAAGTATTAGTATTGAATTTATTGGGAAAAAACAGAACCACTAAACGGCCCCCTAAATCCCCCTAAGGGGGGACTTTAAGAAATATTACTATTGATTTTTTACAACTACATAATGAAAAAAGAAAAAAATAAAGAAACCAATACTAACTTCAATTCCCCTTCAGGGGTTAGGGGTTCTTCAGGGGCGAGGGGCTCTGCCTCCTCCTCAAAACGTTGGTCACAGGCTATCGCTTTCACTATTTTCAAGCTGATGAGTTATGCTGTTGTTGCAATATTAGTTCTGATTTTGGGATTTATTATTACCAAAGGAATTGGAGCGATAAGTTGGGACTTTCTGACCAAAGCACCTGAAGAAGGAATGACAAAAGGTGGAATTTATCCTGCCATAATTGGAACACTATATTTGGTGTTAGGAAGTAGTTTGTTCAGTTTTCCTATTGGTATCATGTCGGGAATTTATATGAACGAATATGCGGCGGGTAATAAAATTGCCACATTTATTCGTATCATGACTAATAATTTAAGTGGTGTTCCATCTGTTGTTTTCGGACTTTTCGGGATGGCATTGTTTGTAAATACAATGGGCTTTGGCGATTCAATTTTGGCCGGCTCACTCACATTGGGGTTACTTTCGCTTCCTTTGGTTATTCGTACTACTGAAGAATCGCTCAAAGCTATCGATTTTTCATATCGCGAAGGCAGTTTAGCGTTAGGGGCCACCAAACTTCAAACCATACAAAAAGTTGTTCTTCCAATGGCTTTTCCAAATATCATTACAGGATTGATTTTGTCAATTGGTAGAGTTTCGGGCGAAACAGCACCTATACTTTTTACGGTAGCTGCTTATTTTTTACCAAAACTACCTACCAGCATTTTCGACCAGGTAATGGCATTGCCTTATCACCTTTATGTAATCAGCACCAGTGGTACTGATATAGAAGCATCAAGAGGAATTGCTTATGGAACAGCTTTGGTATTAATATTTATAGTACTTTTGGTAAATATTTTGGCAACACTCTTGAGAAATTATTTTTCTAAAAAAGTAAAAACGAACTAAAACCTTAACTTCCAAAGAGGGATAAGATAATACAATTGATAATTTATATGAACAATAAAGAAAACGAGCAAAACGAAAATAACTCAGTTCCACTTCAGGGGTTTGGCGGATTGACCATTGATGCAAAAAATGTTGATTTTTATTATAGCGATTTTCATGCACTCAAAAATATCAATCTTGAGGTTGAAAAAAATAAAGTTGTAGCATTTATCGGTCCATCTGGTTGTGGAAAATCAACATTTCTGCGTATTATGAACAGAATGAATGACTTAATTGATGGAACCCGTCTGACTGGTTCGGTGTTGATTGAAGGAGAGGATATTTATTCGCCCAATGTACATGTTGATGAATTGCGCAAAAAGGTGGGAATGGTTTTTCAGAAACCAAATCCATTTCCAAAGTCAATTTTCGAAAACGTGGCTTATGGATTGCGTGTTAATGGAATAAAAGACAATACATTTATTGAAGAAAGGGTTGTTGAATCTATAAGATCGGCGGCATTGTGGGATGAAGTAAAAGATAAAATGAAGAAATCTGCATTTGCACTTTCGGGTGGTCAACAACAACGGCTTTGTATTGCTCGCGCTTTGGCTATTTCGCCCAAGGTATTGCTTATGGATGAACCAGCTTCTGCTTTAGATCCAATCTCCACTTCTAAAATTGAGGAATTAATTTACGAACTTAAAAAAGATTATACTATTGTAATTGTAACTCACAATATGCAACAAGCTTCACGTGTGAGCGATAAAACTGCTTACTTTTATTTGGGTGAATTGATTGAATTTGATGAAACAATTAAAATATTTACCAATCCGACAAATACTTCTACTCAGAATTATGTTACGGGAAGGTTTGGTTGAGAAGACCAAGATTCAAGAACCAAGATTCAAGATAAAAATGAAGTATTTAAAATAAAATTCAATCAAAAAAAATCTACATTATGGAAATCAAATGGATTATTATTGCAGTCGTTTTTGTTTTTGCAGTTTCTTTGGTAATTTACTTAATAAAAAGGAATCAGAAAGATAAAGATGAGTATGTTAAGTTTCTGAATCAAACAGAAATTGAAGACGGAAAATTACCAAAAGAAAAGGAACAAGACTAATTACATTTTTAATTAGTAAAATGTATTGGTAGTGAAAAGTAGTATTATTCTACTTCAATAAATACAACAAACTTCCTGCAAATTAGTGAAATAGGAAGTATTTCAATTGAATAATTATATAATTGATAAACAAAATATTACTGACTTAAAACCCCTTTAGGGGTAAAAGGGCAACATTATGAGACACTTAGAACAAGAATTATACTCACTCCGGCAAGATGTTATTGACATGTGGAAATTGGTGATTTCACAGGTAGAAAATTCCGGTGAAGCCATATTATCTTTCGATAAAGATTTGGCTACTAAAGTTTCAATGCGTGAGAAAAAAGTAGATGCATACGAGTTGAAAATTGATAGTGAATGTGAAAATATTATTGCACTTTATCAACCGGTTGCTGTTGATTTAAGATTTGTGCTAGCTGT